>NZ_JBBBDZ010000011.1:0-198830 GCF_037153935.1 Mesorhizobium sp. CCNWLY176 | reverse complement strand
GTCAGGGCTAGCCCAGGCGAGAGCGAGGCAAACTTCATTGCAGCCGCGCCGCCAGCGCCGTCCTTGTCGAACAGCAGATCACCGGTCGTCGAGTTGTAGATGATGCGATCGCTCGCATCGTGAGCGCCGGTGCCGATGTGGAAGGCAGCAGCCGACAGATAGCCCGCACCAGTATTGGTGAAGTACGCGTTGTCCAACTGCATCGTATCCTGGGCGACATTGTAGTCCGTGATCTTGTCGATGTTGGTCGAGCCGAGAGGCTTGTTGAACACGAACGTGTCGTTGCCGGCACCTCCGACCAACGTATCCGATCCCTTGCCGCCGTTCAGCGTGTCGTTGCCAGCCCCGCCACGCAGGATATTCTTGCCGTCATTGCCGACCAATGTGTTGTTGAGCGTGTTGCCGTTGCCGGTGAGATCGGCAGTGCCAAGAAGCTCCAGCCGCTCGACATTGGCTGCAAGAATCCAGTCAACGTCGGAGCGCACAGTATCAGTGCCTTCGCCGGAAAGTTCGATTGTTCGATCACCGGTCGACGACACGATATACACGTCGTTGCCGGCACCACCCTCCAGCGTGTCAATGCCAGTGCCACCGTCGAGATAATCGTTCCCTCGTTGCGCTAACAGCCTATCATTGCCAGCATTTCCGTAAATTTTGTCGTCACCTAATGGCCCGTTGGTCGACGTGTCATCTCCAAGGAGTAAGTCATCGCCTGCGCCGCCGATCACGGTGTCGTTGCCAGCATTGCCATGGATCTCGTCATTACCTGCACCACCATCGAGAACATTGTTGCCCGGATTACCGAAGATACGGTTATTCACAGCATTGCCGGTGCCGTTAAGGTTATTGTCTCCGTAAAGCTTAAGAACCTCGATCGTTCCCTTCACCGACGGTGAGGCAAGGTCGAACGAAATGTAGGTATTTACTGTATCGTAGCCGTTAGAACCGGCTACACTTTCATCTATGATGTCATTTGAACTAATGACGAGATAACGGTCATCGCCTGCACCGCCATACAGATAATTTGTGTCTTGATAGATAATGCTGCTGCCGGGCGCAAAAAAGTCACCCGCTAAATAGTCATCTCCGCTCCCCCCATACAAAACATCGTTGCCATCACCAGCTTCAAGTTCGTCGTGGCCATCATCACCGTAGAGCGTATCATTCCCTTCATAGCCATAAATATGGTCATCGCCTCCGGCACCGTGAACAATATCGTTCCCCGCATATGCATAAACGTGGTCTACCTCAGCGGTCCCTGTGTAAACATCGTCACCATTGGTCAGTTCTTTAAAGGGCATTCACCACTCCTTTGTAGTATCCAATGCAGTGCTTTTAACCTCCCCCGATAACATCATATTGCGTCATTTCGAAACCCCGACTGCAAGAGATCGCCAACGATACGCGGCGGTTCGTGCTGCCGTTTGATGCCGTTGCCCATGACCTCGTCGTAAGCGCTGCGCATTCCATAGAGCTTCAGCGTGCTCATGAGTTCGAGAACCTGGCAGGCAGCATCGACAGCCCCGAGACCGTCGGTGGGAACACAGCCGAGGATGGTGACCATTTGCCGATCACCATCATGGATGCCTTTCAACCGCCGGCGCACTTTCTCCATCGCTGCGGGTAAGACCCATTCCCGGAACGGCGCACCCGTGCCCCCCATCCCGAGGCGGACCGTACTCCAAACCAAGAAACCTGCAATCACGCCTTACGGCGGGAAAGGACACGTCATGCGCCTCGCCACAAATTGGCGGGCGGTGCTTCGCCATGCCTGGAGCATCCGTCTGATCTTCCTTGCCGCACTTCTTTCGGGTGCTGAGGTCTCGCTGCCGCTGCTCGAGGAGTGGATGCCGGTCCCGGCCGGCGTCTTCGCCGCTCTTTCTTTCATCACCACTGCCGGCGCCTTCATCGCCCGGCTCATCGTTCAGAAGGATCTATCCGATGAAAAGTCGCCTGAAGATTAGTGCTGCCGTCATGGCGGCTGCCGTCGCACTTGTCGGCGGCTTTGAAGGTCTGCGCACTCGCGCGTACATTCCGATTCCCGGCGATGTGCCTACCGTCTGCTTTGGCGAAACGCGCGGCGTGAAGCTCGGCGATCGCTATACGGTCGACCAGTGCAAGGCCATGCTTGGCGATGCGCTGGTGGAGTTCGAAACCGGCATGCGCCGCTGTTTGGTGGCGCCTGAGAGCATTCCAGATAAGCCATACGTAGCCATGCTCAGCCTGAGCTACAACATCGGCACGCGTGCGTTCTGCGGCTCGACTGTGGCGCGCAAGGCCAACGCTGGCGACATTCGTGGGGCCTGCAATGCCTTCACGGCATGGAACAAGGCTGGCGGCCGAGTAATCAAGGGCCTCGTTACGCGCCGCGCCGAAGAGCGCAAGCTCTGCCTCGAGGGCGTGCGCTGATGTACGCGGTGTGGACCCTAATCGGAGGCTTCCGCGGCATTCTTGTCGCGGTGGCCGTTCTGGCATCTGCTTGGGCCTACAACAAGGCGGTGGATAATCCGATTGTCGTTGCGCAGGCGAGGGCGGGCTTTGTGCTCACCGCGGAGCGCGATGCTTTGGCGGCCCGGCTGAATGAGGAGCAACGCCAGCGGAAAGCGTCAGACGCGGCTTTGTCAATGCTGCGCAATGAACTGGACAAACAGCAAGAAAGCGAACTGGCTGCCTCCGAGCGCCTGGAATTGGAAATTGCAGACTATGAAAAGAAACTCGCTGACGCTGGCCGCTCTTGCCGCCTTGATGATTCCGATACTGACTGGCTGCGTGACGACAAAAGCTAGCCTGCTCGACGGCCAGACGAGGGCAGGGGTGACCTTGCCGGAATGGCCTGCCGAATGCCGCAAGAAGGAAATCCACGCCGCATTGAAGAAGGGCGAGGATATCCGGGTCATTCTGAAGCGCGAGCGCTTGGCGCTCGAAAAGCAAAACAAACGCACGGATACCTGCGCCGCATATTATGACGAGCTGCGCCGACTGATGGGTGCGGGGAAATGAGCGCGGAGCAGCTAATGGCTGCGATCGGCTTCTTTCTTCTGGTCTCCGGGGCGCTTTGGGGGATTTGGTGGCGGATTGAGGGCAAGGTCGACGCCGCAAAGAAGGCCGCGACCGACACCGCGTCGTCAGCATCGGCCCTTGCATCTCTTGCTCGAGAAGAGCTGGCCGATCATCGCCTGATGTGCGCACAGACATACATTACGAAAGAAGGACTTCGCGACGTTAAGGATGAGATCATGGACGCCCTCCATGGCGTCAAAGGATCTATCGACCACCTTGGCGGCCGAATTGACAGCATGTACAGTGGGACGCCTGCGCGCCCCAAGCGGCCGGCTTAGCAGAAAAGCATAAACCTACCTAAACTCCATATTACCATCCATTACCACCCAAAGCCCCGCTTGCCCTAACCGATGAGCGGGGCTTTTTCGTTTCTGCAGCGGTTGTTTCCTTTTCGAACATTTTCCATCAAGCTATGCCTGCGAGGGGCTGTTGCAGTCATTGTGGGGGAGCAATTGCAACGGCGATATGCGAGAGTGATGGACGAAAAGAGCTCGTTCTTGCGTGATGTCTGCAAGAGGCTGCGACGCGAATTCGGCCATCCAACCGGTAGTACGCAGGCGATGGAAATAGCCAACGATATCCTTGCGCTATTTGAATCTGGCCTAACGGATGAAGGTTCTTTGTTAGACGCCTATCGCAAAAGCAAAGCGCAACATCGCCACTCATTGGGAAGTACACCATAGTTCGAAATGGCTATTTTCGCTTTTTAGGCTCTATCGCCCGCGTGTTCCTTATGGAGCGCGCGGGCTTTTTTGCGTTCTAGCCGCGTCGACAATCTTTGACTGCTGTGTTTTGTAATACAATTCGACCGGCGGTTGGACTGCTCGACAAGTCGAGACGCGTGGGGGCAACAGTGAGCAATAACAAGCAGATCACGGGGAATATTGGCCTCTACCACGTGGCGCGGGAACTGTCGCGCGAGGGCTGGAATGTCATGCCCACCATGCGGAATGCAAAGGGTGCTGATATGTTAGCGGTGTCGGAAGATGAGCGTACGGTGCATCCGATTCAGGTCAAAGCCCATTCTGCGAAACCTCAGGATGTTTTGCTCGGCCTACACCCCGATCGGTATGTTACTCCATGGTGGGTCTTTGTCGCATTTGCGAGAAGCGCCGAACCTGTGTGCTACGTCATACACCTTAGCGAAATTCTATCCCTCAAGACCCGTGATCCGGGTACACGATCGGCCAAAGCCGAGCACGAGCGGCTTTTCTGGTTTCATCGTCGTTATTACACTCCCGGATCAAGCGAGGAACTGGTTGAGACGCGTAATGCCTGGCACAGGCTTGGGTTAGCCCGAATTACGTGACCCTGCCGCTGCAAAAAGCGGCGGCGGGGCCTTTTTGAGCTTCAGACTCAGACAACAAAGAACTCTCCTGCCGTCATTGCGAGTCCGGTCGACAGTATTGCGAATTGGACGGCAGCCATTGCGCCATTACCATCTTCGTCAAACAACAACGAGCCGGTTGTGCTGTCATAGATAATCCTGTCAGAGGCATCCGCTGCGGTTGAACCCATGCGAAATGCCGCGGACGACAAAGCGCCTGCGGTGAGACCGGTAAATATCTCGCTCCCCAAACGAATTGAGTCATCGGCAACCGAATAGTCGGATATCCGATCGACGTTGCCGGTCCCAAGGGTGGTGTTGAATGCAAACGTATCGCTGCCGGCGCCGCCCCTAATATTGTCGTTGCCGCCGCTGCCGCTCAGGTAGTTGTTTCCGGCGTTGCCAACGAGGGTGTTGTGAAGGCTGTTGCCTGCACCGGCCAGGTCGTCTGTTCCTTGCAATTCGAGTGTTTCGATATTCGCATTCAAGGACCAGCTTATGTAGCTGCGAACGCTATCCGCTCCCTCAGTTTCCAGCTCGATGGTCTGGTCGCCTGTTGACGAAACGATATAGATATCGTTGCCGGTTCCGCCGCTCATCGCGTCGTCACCCAGTCCACCATTGAGTAGATTGTCTTCAGAATTGCCGACCAACGTATTGTTCAGGGTGTTACCGGTTCCATTGAGCGCGGTGCCAATCAATTCCAGCCGCTCGATGTTATCAGCCAAGGTCCATGTGATGTAAGAGCGTACGGTATCGGTGCCGTTATCGACGGACTCGAAAGTTTCATCGCTAGAAGAACTGACAATAAAGATGTCGTTGCCCGCGCCGCCGAATGCCTGATCTATACCGGCCTCTCCGTTGAGTGTGTCGTTTCCATCGCCACCCGACAGCGTGTCAGCCCCTGAGCCGCCATTGATCTCATCATTGCCGCCGCCACCGCTTAGCGAATTGTCACCGGCATTGCCGGAGAGGATATTGCTGAGCTCGTTGCCGCCTCCTGAAAGATTGCTCGCTCCCAAAAGTTCGAGTTGCTCGATATTATCGCCAATCGTCCAGCTCAAATAGGAACGAACGGTGTCAGTGCCTTCGCCAGGATCCTCAATTGTTCGGTCTCCGACAGCATCGACAACATAGGTGTCGTTGCCGACACGGCCATCCATGTAATCCTTGCCCGTGCCACCATTGAGAGTGTTGTTGCCAGAATTTCCGACCAGGGTGTTATCGAGGCCGTTGCCAATTCCTGAGAAATTACCCGTACCTTGAAGCTCCAGCCTCTCGACATTGTCGCTAAGCGTCCAGTTCACGCTTGCGCGGGCAATGTCGGCACCACCATTGGCAGATTCGATTGCACGGTCACCGGCAGAGGCAACGTAGTAGATATCATCTCCCGCACCACCGACCATGGAGTCGTCGCCGGCACCACCGTCCAATGTCTCATTGCCGGAAAGGCCGAACACAACGTCTGCCTTCGATGAGCCATTGACGGAACGGCCTAAAGCGGCCGCGACAAAAAACGGCAGCGGTCCGATCCCCTGCACCGAGATGTTTTCAACTCGAGCAGCCGCCACCGTTTGTTGCGCAATGCGGATTACGTCCCCGGAGGTACCGTTGGTAATTTGTAAGGTTTCTCCCGACCAGGACGCCGTGAGGCTGCTGAGGGAGATGCCGCCTTCGAGAACCAGGGTGTCTGAACCGCCGTTTGTTAGCTTGAAGAGAGCATTGGCCGCAGTGCTCCACATAAAGCCGCTGACCCAGGTGTTTACTATCCCGCCGGCTTTAACGCCCAATGCATTTGCTGTACTGATATCTCCCGAGGCTGTCGTCGAAGCAGAGACAAAATCCTGTACGCTGTCGGGACCATGCCCGGTTCCGAATACGTATTGGTCATTACCTTCTCCGCCGATCAGGGTGTCATTGCCATCTTCGCCGCGAAGGCTGTCGTTTCCGGCACTGCCACGCAGGGCGTCGTCACCTTTGCCGCCATAGAGATAGTCATGCCCTGCACCGCCGTTGATGTTGTCGTCGCCGCCAAGACCGAACAGGACGTCATTTTCCGACTGGCCGTCGTCGGTCTTGGTATCTCGTCCTATCATGACGTCGGCGAATTCAGTCGCCTCGAACGCCTCGATGCCAATTCCGCCATCATCGTCGACAACGGCAGTGCTGTCGCTCCAGTTCTGCAGATTGATGGTGATGCCAGAGGTGTGAGTGCGATAGCTCATCACATCGAAGCCAAACGAACCGTAGGCGGTATCCGAGCCGGCGCCTACGACGAGAATATCGTTACCGCCATGCCCCCAAAGTTCGTTGTTGCCGGAATTACCATACAAGGTATCACCGAACGCAGATCCTTCGAGCCCTCTGATGTTTATGTATGTGTCTCCGGCAGCGTCACCAGTGTTGATCGACGGATTGGCCAGGGAAGCGATGACTGCTTCGCTGGCCCTGAAATACGATGCAAAATCGTAGATATTTGTCGATGAGTTTGTACCGCCGTTGAGCACGTCGGCGCCTGCGCCACCCTCAAGTGTGTTTCGGTACTCGTTGCCCGTCAGTTGATCATTGAAGGCCGATCCGACAAGATTGAGGATGCCGTTGAGTTGGTCGCCGGCTGCGTGCCCGCCTGATGCAGCGCCAGTTGCCAGATTTATTGTCACGGCAGCGTTGGACTTGGCATATCCGGCCGTATCCCAATCCAGCGGATCTGGCCCGCCGTTGAGAACATCGGCACCCGCACCACCATCGAGATAATCCAGGTCAAAGCCACCGTTCAGCGTGTCGTTACCTGCGCCGCCCATCAAAACGTCGGCTTCAGTGCCACCGGTGAGTATGTCGTCTCCACCGCCGCCGCTGATCCAATCCCAGCCTTCACCACCGTCCAGGCGATCGTTGCCGTTCGCACCGATAACGATGTCGTCGCTGCTGATCACCTCCGCGTCATTGACGCCGATGACGCGGACACCGGAATCAGAAAAAACATAGTTCCTGTCGTCCGTGGCAAACCAAACATCCCGCCCAGTCGTTTCCCCGATAACGTTGACGAAGCCGTCGGTTCTGACCTGCACGCCAGTGACGTTATGATAGCCCACTCCAGACATGGAGTTGGAGAACGTTAGTCGCAGTGTCTGGTAGCCATTTTGGCTGATTACCTCGACATCATTGGCAAATACATCGACGATGCCGGGGACGTCAAAATCAGCTGCGACCTTGATGTCTACAGTAACCTGACCTGCCGCATTTCGGGTAAGTGTGACGTCGTCAGGTGTGACGCTGACACCGGCATGGGCGAGTGATGCCATGAACCCGCCCAGACCACCGTGAAAATCTGCCACGTTCGTCTGCGCGAGCTTTAGATCGTTGGCCTGTGCAAGTGAAACCGCCCATGCCGCGGCAAAAATGGAATCGGGGTTCGAAGCGATCAGTGCATTAACGACCGCCCGATCATTCAGATACTTACCGTATTGCTCGGCAACGGACATGTCACCCGACAGCGTTGGCGTATCGACCGCGGTTGAATTGGCTGCCGCGCGCTTGAGAAGCAGGTCACCACCAATGACCTGCGAATCCTGAATGAACCCCGCAATCGCGCCGTCGACCATCTGTTCGGCGCTGCCGACCTCGCGGCCATTGACGAAGTAGTCCATATCAGAACCGTCGAGCGTGATCTTCATTCGCTGAAGAACTCGAACGAGCTCACCTTGCATCATCCCATAATTGTCGATCAGTTCCTGGGATATCTGCAAGCCATCGACATAGGCGTTGGCTACATCAAAGCCGCCCACGGTGCGCACGTATTCTAGGCTGATCTTGTGAACAGCCTCGGCCCATGCAGTCGTCGCGTCGTGCGGGAAACCGTCAACTGATTCCCATTGCGCGGCCAGATTAAGCAGACCGCCTCGATCCGCAGACAAGCCGGTGAGCATGAAAAGATCAATGGTGGCCTGGGGATCCGGTTCATCACCAAAAAGATCACCCAAAAACGTTCCGATCAACGTGCCGAAAAAGCCGCCGATTCCTGGTAGAAGGAAGTTCCCTAAGAAGCCCAATGAGCTTCCTACCGTCCCCAGGAAAGACGAGCCGAGCGCTGAACCCGCGATCGATCCCAGTGAGCCGCCAATCTGACCTTCGAAGGTTTCCGCCGGAAGGATTTCACGAGCAAGGGCCGATCCAAAGAAGGTGCCGACGGCGCCGGGAAGGACACCGAGTGCCTCAGTGAAATCAGCGCCATCCAAAAGTGCGTGACCAGCCTGCCAGTTGGTCATGGCGGTGTTCAACAGGCTACCGGCATAGGCTCCCGTACTGACATTGAACAATTGAGCGCCAAATCCCTCCAGCCCCATGGATTCGCCCAGTTCAGCGAGGAGGAATGATGAAACAGTTCCGGTGGCCGCAGTTGCCAGATCAACGGTCACATCCTCGAGTTGCCGGATCGCAATGCCTAGCGAAGAGCCGAAATTGATCTGATCTCCGTTAAACACATGGAACCCTGTATCCATGATTACTTCGGCAAGGTTGCGAGCAACGAGACCCAGCGCTGTTCCAGCTGCAAGTTGAGTGAGCTGGCTCTCGCCTTCCGTTAGCATCATGCCAAGCTGCGTGCCGAACGCTTGGCCAATAGCCCCAGCAGTGTCGATGTAGAACTGACTGTCGTTGTGCACACGCCAGCCGTTTGCGATGTAAGTGTGATACGTCTCGACTTCGAAATTGAAGGTCGCCCAACCGCGCTCAACATAAGGCGCCAGAGCCGCTGATCCCGATGATATTTGCCGAACGATCTCGGCCTCTTCAAATAGATGCGCAGTTTCTGTTGAGTAGATCAAGCGCTCAGCAGCAACTTTGCAAATAGCTCCATCATCTCGAACGATCATTCCGCCGCGATTAACTATGCTCTCAATTCGCTCGAATGTGCCTTGCTCATTAAGAAAACGATGGCCTGGCGTGACATAGGTAGCATTAGGATCAACGGCCCTGTCACCACTGACAGGGATTCTTCCGATTCCGGGGGTAGTGCTATGACTGTCTGGTGCTATTGGAGTGAGTTTGAGCCATTCCTGAGTTACATTCCGAAACGAACAACTCACACTTGCGGGGAGAAGCGCGCCACTCCTCGCCGACCGTTCGTCAAATGCGAGAACGACGCCAGACGCTTCCACCTGCTCAATAGGTATCGCTCGGTCAGGAGCAATATGTATTTTTGTTCCTGGGGCGAAGCAATGAGACGAATTGTCCTCTAAGAAATCTTTTAGTTTTTCCGCATTATATAGATACTCGTCCCCCTCCTCTCCAGGGGCCGGAAGCCAAACTCGACCATCGGCCTCGGCGGCCGCCTTGTTCAACAATAGTTTTTCCTGACCTCGATTGTAGTATTCTATATACAAGGCCTCTCGCTGACTTTCAGTTAGCGAGTTCCAAAAACTTTGAGGTGTGTTGTTTTGGTAAAACTCGGATGCTTCCTTTATATATAGGCCGGCAATCACATAAGTAGTATTACTACTTGGATTTGTTAAATCGGTGACAAGGCTGTCCAAACTAGACAGGTATCTTCCAAGATCGAGGGCATCTGACGGATTATCGCCGACATAGTTTTTTATTACGTTGATTGCTGTTCGTATTTGAATGTTTCCGACACCAACATCGATCAAGATTGGATTCGAAAATTTATCAGCCGTTGACAGGGATGCCAGCTCGTTGAGAGACATCTGCTCTGCTGCGTTATAAAGAGCCAACAATTCTTGATGAGTATATACGAGAGTAGCTGCATCCCCTGCAGCTTGTATTGCTGCCGCTATAGAGCCGCTAATTCGCTCGTTTAATTCGTCTGCTATAGCGCCGGCGAGCACAGTTCGACTTACACCTGTTAAGTCGGCCGCATATTCAATTCGCGGAACCGCTCCTCCTAAGTAAGCATAAGTCCCGGCAAAATAGTCTGTACTCATTTAATCTATGCCCCCGGTTAACCCTGCAGTCCAAATTGACCCAATTATATTTAGAGCAATAATAAATATCGCTAAAGTTTTAGAAAATAATCTTGATGAAAAATACCTAATCAACATGGCATATATTGCTAGGATAGTTATAAATAAGTGCGGCGAAAAAATACAAACATAATAGGCCGCTTTTGAAAGTCGTGATTCAGTACTCAATATTCCTGGGGTGATGTTATATATTGAAACAACAGTCACTAATATATATAGTAAGTTCAAAATAATGAACACAATAAATAATATTTTATCATGTCCTTTGATTATTGATTTGCATAAAGCAAAAATGAAAGAAAAAAATATGACTATATATGGCATCGCACTTATAGTAAGTAAGGCGGACGTCATCTCTATTTTTTTTCCATTAATGTTACGGTAAGGACCGGAATCTTTTTTGTCCCTGAACGCCAATCTTGAGTTGATAAACGCAAGTTAACCCTGTCATTTGAACTCAGTCTTTCTGCGACTGAATCCGAACACATGGCAAATAGCTCTGCAGAAATCGGTTGAAAAGCTGATTTTCTATTATTTGCGCTTGAACGAACCCGTTCGCCGTTGGCTGTGAGGCCGCTTGGCACGGGTACATACTTGATGTGAAACTGCCTAAGCAAGATTGGCGGCATAACCAGCCATTCCAAATCCTTGATTGATAGCTCGCGAGCTTCCTTGTCCTGGCTCATCAGCCAAACGACTTCACCGAAGATCTCAGCGACTGATTTGCCCGCAACCGGATCGATTGGTACCGGCCCTTTGTCCGAGCCGACCATTGCGTGCGATTTCTTTTCGCTTTTTTTGGTTGTCATCTATTCATCCAAGCCCTGCCTGCAGCCATAAGCGCGGCTTAAAGGGATTGCAATATTGGGGTCTGGGTCCTGCCTCTATTATGTTGATCTGTTGCTTCGAATCCATAAGTTTGATTTCACTAATATAAACACACGCTACTTTGCTCCCCCGAGCGATCTGTGCAATCAATTCGAGGGATCGCGCTTGGGGGATTGGCGATGGGGAAGCTTGTTGTGGCGCTGCTCGGCGCCGTTGTTACCATCACGGCGGTACAATCTGCGTTAGCGGCGAATTCTCCATGTAGCGGGCGCAAGGGTGGCATTTCGCATTGCCAGGGCGCCACATTCATCTGCAATGACGGATCTGTTAGCGCGAGCAAGAAGAATTGCGCTGCGGTTTTCGGTGGCGGCAGTGGCGCACTCGGGTTGATGAGCAACGGAGCTTCGGAGATGGCCCCGACCAACGATGAGAAGGAATGTTCCTGCCGGTCAGGGCTGTACTGCACAGGGCCACGTGGCGGCCAATACTGCCTCACGGATACCGGACGGAAAAGCTATTTGCGAAAGTAGCAGGAGATAGAAATTTCTAAGTTTAAGGATTTTTCTGCGGAGTGGGCGCACCTCACTCCATATCCGGCACATCGCCAGCCAGAAAGAGCGTTGTCGGCTCGCCATACTCCCCGATTGTCGGGTTGGCCTCCCGGCTCCAGGCAATTACTCCGGCATGCTTCCCTGCTAGTCCCTTCGCCGTTCTGATTGCGCGATCCTCGGTCTGCTGCTCCATCGGATCAAATGCCGGCTGAGGCTCGCCTTCCTCGTCTCGGTCGAACGCCATGACGACGATCAGCTTCGGCGCTTTCTGCTGCGGCAGGACGTTGTCGCTCATTTTCGAGCGCTTGGCGTGTCACGCAAGTTCAGATTTGACAATTCCAGTTCGGCGGTGTCTGGAACCTTATCCTTCGGCCACCCTTCGCAGCAGGCTTCCACCGCGGCGACATCGGCTTCCCGCCAGACGTCGCATATGTCGGAATTGTCTGGTCCTTCTCCCTCGAAGCCCTGAATATCCCAGCCTTCCATATCGAAATCTGCTTCCGCCGCCTGAAGCGGTGTCACGCCGGCCTTGTCGAACACCGCTTGCGCGTCAAGCAGGCCTCGAACGATTTCATCCGGTTTTGCACCTGGGATATGGATTGTGATCGACATTGTCTCACTCCTTTCCTAAAAGCCCGGCACCCTGTCTTTCTCAGATTCTTCGCGATGTTCGGTGGAGCAATACCAGAGCGTGCCGTACCGGGTGTTCACGCCAAACGGCGCAACTTTCTTGCAACCGCTGCTGTGGTCGCAAATGTGGTTCTCGATCTGTCTCGGGGCAACTGGTTGCCCGACCGTGCGGTTTTCGTCCGACATGGTTCAGACCAGCGATTTTGGCTTGCGGTCCTGGCGGTCGAGCTTCTCCTGAAGGTGTGCGTTCAAAACCATCTGTTCCTTCAGGGCTTTCATCATGTCGCCGCCGTGCAGGCGAACGAATTTCTCGGCGGTGGTCTGCAAAATTGCCTCTTGCCGAGCATCAAGCGTGACAATGTGGTCCATGGCGGGACCTCCTGTTAGGCATGGACTCCATAAGAACAAAATGAGAACATAGAGTCAAGTCAAGCTTTTACCGAAGCCTGGAGAGAAATGCGCGAGCGCATCACTGCTGCCGATGGGAGAACAATTGACGCGACCACTGCGCGCTGCCAGCAACGAACCATCCTGACAGGCTCCGGCCGCTTGCGATGTTATGGTCGGCAGGCGGATGGACGCGGTACCACAGCCAGTACATTTTCAGGAGTTCGCAATGTCCAAGGTAAACCGACGAAACTTGCTCCTCAGTTCAGCAGGTGCCATCATCGCATCGACCGTTGTCGGTGAGGAGAAGCGGCCGCGGCAACAGGTTCCGTCCCGAGAATTGCAGGCTTTGATCGAAACACATACGGCAACGTATGCGGCGTTCGGTCGGGCCATCCACGCAACGGGCGGTAAGGGCAGCGATCATGCGGAGGCCAGCCGAACTGAAGAAAGGGCGCTGGTGGCTCTCTGCTGTTATCCTGCAGTTTCCGATGCTGATCGCTGGGCCAAGGCCAAGTATCTTCTTAAAATCGAGCGGCGCGGAGAACTCGACCTTAAAGAGCATATGCAAGCCGTTCTACGTTCGACGATGTGGAGAGCATAGAGGTACGCCAGGGAGTACAAAATGCAGTCTTCAAAAGGGCTGCTCTGAAAGCAGTCACCTCAATGAAAATCCCTGGTTTTGACCTTGATGGTGTCGATATGACGGTCCGGAACGTAGACGTCCCGAGTCCGAATACCGCTTGGCGGCAGATCACGCGGATCGCGTGACGGGCTGCCGTGATGGAATTCATCGCCTCTGCCATGGGGGAGAGGAAACGGCGTTTCCCGTTCGCCGACGGTGGCGAGTTCCTTGGTCAAATCTTTCAGCTGGTGGGCAACCAGGTGCACGACTTCCCCCTCGCGCTGGATGCGGCCTTTGACGGCGATCATGGCTCCTGAAAGCACGATGCGACGGAATTTTTCGAAGACCTTCGGCCAGACGACCAGATTGGCGATTCCGGTCTCATCTTCGAGGGTAATGAACATGACGCCTTTGGCGCTGCCCGGGCGCTGACGTACCAGAACAATTCCCGCGGCTTCGAGCCAACGGCCGTCCCGGGCGTCCATGGCATCCCGACAAGAGATGATGCGCTGCCGATGAAGATCCTGGCGCAAGAACGCGACAGGGTGGCTCCGTAGTGTCAGCCCGACATGGCCATAGTCCTCGACCACTTCACCGCCAGCCGTCATGGGGCGTAGTTGGACCACGGGTTCCGTGATTTCCGGGACGATCTCTGCCTTGAGGCTGCTTGCCGCCGCAAAAAGAGGAAGCGGCTCGTCCCGCAGCGCCTTGATCGCCCACAATGCTTCCCGACGGGCAATCCCAAGGGAAGGGCGAAATGCGTCTGCTTCGGCGAGTTGGACGAGGGACGCTTGAGGGACTGCACCGCGCTGCCAGAGATCATCAACGGAAGCAAACAGTTCGTCGGCCCGGGAAGATACAATTGCCGCGCCATGGAGGTTGGCCAACCCTTTGACCATCCGAAATCCAAGACGTACTGCGAAGCGGCTGCCATCATCGGTCGGCTCAAGGCTGCAGTCCCATCGCGAAGCGTTGACACAGACAGGGCGTATATCGACGCCGTGGTCGCGTGCATCGCGCACGATCTGCGCGGGAGCATAAAACCCCATCGGCTGTGAGTTCAGAAGTGCAGCGCAAAAGACATCGGGATGCCAGCATTTGAGCCAGGCGCTCGCATAGGCGATCAGTGCGAAGGAGGCTGCGTGGCTTTCGGGAAAGCCGTAGGAACCAAAGCCTTCAAGTTGCTTGAAGGTTTTCTCGGCGAAATCCTGATCGTATCCATTGGCCACCATGCCGGCGATCAATTTTTGTCCGAACTTGGAGACGCCTCCGGTGTGTTTGAACGTCGCCATGCTCTTGCGCAGAAGATCGGCCTCGCCAGGCGTGAAGCCGGCGCATTCGATGGCAACGCGCATTGCCTGTTCCTGGAACAGGGGAACACCGAGTGTCTTGCCGAGAACTTTCTCGAGTTCTGGCTTGGGATAGTGGACTGGCTCCTGGCCGTTGCGACGGCGAAGGTAAGGGTGGACCATGTCGCCCTGGATCGGACCTGGCCGGACAATCGCAACCTGCACGACGAGGTCATAATAGGTGCGTGGCTTCAGCCGCGGCAGCATCGACATCTGTGCCCGTGACTCGATCTGGAAGGTGCCCAGTGTGTCGGCCTTGCGGATCATCGCATAGGTTCGTGGATCCTCCGCCGGTATCGTCGCCAGATCGAGATTGATGCCTTTATGGTCGCAAAGCATGTCCAGCCCGCGCTTCATGCAGGTCAGCATGCCAAGCGCCAGCACGTCGACTTTCATGAATTTCAGCGCATCGATATCGTCCTTGTCCCACTCGATGACCTGACGATCGACCATGGCGGCGGGCTCGATCGGGACCAGATCGTCAAGGCGGTCGTGGGTGAGCACGAAGCCTCCCGGATGCTGGCTGAGATGGCGTGGTGCACCCATCAGCTGTCGAGCAAGATCCAAGGTCAGGCGCAGGCGTCGGTCGGCAAGATTGAGGTTCAGGTCTTCGACGTGCTTCGGTTCGACGCCTTCCTCCGACCATCCCCATATCTGTGATGAAAGCACCTTGATCAGGTCCTCTGGCAATCCCAGGGCCTTGCCAACATCGCGAAGTGCTCCCTTCGAGCGGTACCGGATGACAGTCGAGCAAAGTGCGGCCCGATCGCGGCCGTAGGTGTCGAACACCCACTGCATGACGATCTCACGCCGCTCATGCTCGAAATCGACGTCGATATCGGGCGGCTCATGGCGCTCTTCGGAAACGAAGCGCTCGAACAAAAGATCGTTGCGCCCAGGGTCGATCGACGTGATGCCCAGAACGTAACAGACCGCCGAATTGGCGGCTGATCCACGGCCCTGGCAAAGAATATCCTTGGAACGGGCAAACCGGACGATCGCGTTCACCGTCAGGAAGTATGGTGCGTATTGCAGCTTTGCGATCAGCCGCAGTTCGTGCTCCAGGGTCTTACGCACACTGTCGGGCAGGCCTTCCGGATAGCGGCTTGCAGCGCATTCCCAGGTAAGTTTCTCCAGGGTTTGCTGGGGCGTGAGGGTCGGGTCGTCGCGCTCCTCGGGGTATTGATAGGCAAGCTCGTCGAGCGAGAAGCGGCACCGATCCGCAATCTCGATGCTGTTCGCCAAAGCCTCCGGATACCGTGCAAACAGCCGATGCATTTCCAGTGGCGGCTTGAGATAGCGGTCGGCGTGCCGTTCGCGCCTGTCGCCGAGCTCGTCGATCGTCACATTATGCCGGATGCAGGTGACAACGTCTTGCAGGATACGGCGGTCCGGGACGTGAAACAGGACATCGTTGGTGACAACGCAAGGCATGCCAATGCGACCGGCCATATTTGACAGGTCATAGAGACGGAGCTGGTCGTTTGGCCTGCGGCGCAGGGTGAGGGCGAGATAAGCTCTGTCCCCGAAAGCATCGCGCAGACGCCGCAACCACATGCCGCAAAGATCGTCGGCCTCGTTCGGAACAAGCACGGTGATGAGCCCCTCGCCATAGGAGACAAGGTCATCCCAGGCCAAAAGACATTTGCCTTTGCCGCCGCGTTTCTTGCCGAGGGAGAGCAGTCGGCAGAGGCGGGAATAGGCAGGCCGATCCACCGGATAGACAAGTACCGACATCCCGTCCGTGAGGTCCAGCCTGCAGCCGACGATGAGGCGGATACCTGTAGCCTTGGCCGCCTCATGCGCTCGAACGATGCCCGCAAGCGAATTGCGGTCGACGATACCCAGCGCCTCGATGCCATTTGCTACTGCCTCAGCGAAAAGCTCGTCGCAGGACGACGCTCCCCGCAAGAACGAGAAGTGCGACGTCACCTGCAGCTCGGCATATCGGATGGCGGCGTTCATCCGAAGATGCCATGCAGGAACCAGCGATGACTGCCCGTGTCTGCATTTTCGCCATCACCGGAACGAAAAATCCAGAAGCGTTCTCCCGCATCGTCCTCGACCTGAAAGTAATCCCTGACGGCAATCAGTTCGGCGTCGCGTTTCCACCATTCGCCAAAGACACGCTCGGGTCCGTCGGCACGACGTACCCGGCGGCGGATACCGCGCCATGTAAAGGAAACCGGGGGATGGTCGGGCAGAAGAGCGACCGTATCGATCGCCTCAGGCTTTGCAAGCAGCCGTGAAGGACGCGGCCAGCACCCGGGCCAGCTTGCTTCTGTCTCCGGGGCCATCGCGGGAATGCGGGCGACCGAGCGTTCAGGGACGTCACTGGCAACCGATGTTACACGAAACAACCTTTGCTCACCGACGCGATTGGTGAGGATATCAACAAGTCCGGAAACATCGGCCACGGGATCGTCGATCAGGCTTGTGACCTGCTGTTTCTGCTCGAAAGGTTCAACCGCCGTCGCAGCAAGCGTCATGATCTCGATGCCAAAGCCTGGCTCAATCGTTTCGATCTTGTCGCAGACCAGGCGCGTAAGACGCTTGGTGTCACGTACCGGCAATGCTGTACCGACGCGAATTGCCTGCACACGATTGTCGACGCGATGGCAGACCAGATCGAGGCGGCGTACGCCAACGCCGCGTTCTTCAAGGCGTTTGCAAAGCTCGGTGACAAGCTTGCCGATGTAGCGAGCAATCGTCTCGGCAGCACCGATCGGTTCGGCAAAGGCGCGTCGAACCTCGATCATGTCAGGTGGACGGATCGCATCGATTGGTTCGCGCGTGTCGCCGACCGCCTGATCGATGCGACGGCCAAGCTCGGGGCCAAAGCGCAAAGTCAGAGGTGCCCGCGGCTGTGCAAACAGATCAGAGGTCGTTCGAAATCCAAGAACCTGCAGGCCTGCGACAATATCTGATGACAGACGGAGTGCCGCAACCGGCAGCGGGCTGATTGCGGCCAAGCTCTTGCCGGGTTCGACAATCGAAATGGGTTCGCCCGCGTATCGAGCCACTGCATGGGCTGCACCCCAAGTGTCGGCGACAGCCGTCCTTGCGGCAATACCCGAGCCCGACAGGCGATGAATCATGTCGGCCAGCATTGCCCCTTCGCCGCCATGGAGGTGATCGCTTCCTGTTGTGTCGATGACTATCCCGTCAGGGGGGGCCGAGGCTACGACCGGGGCATAACGCTGCAACATCCATATCGCGAGACGTTCAAGGGCAGCCGCGTCGGCGTCCGGTTCGCCATCGAGGATGAGCAACCCAGGCACAAGCACCTGAGCCTTGGCAACAGGCATTCCGACGCGCAATCCGGCGCCATGGGCGGCGGCATCGAGTGCCTGCACGATCCGCCTGCTTCCGTCCCGGCCGACCAAAACCAATGGCTGGTCAGGCGGAGGCGAAGCGTCGCCCGAGTTCCTTCTGATGCGATCCGTTGGCCAGGTGGGCAGGAACAGCGAGACGACCCTTGTCATCGCACCCCTCCAACTCGAAATCCGCACTTTCGCCCGCACGAGCCCGGATTAACTCCACCAGCCAGCGTGCGCGGCCCACGCCCGGAACGGGCAGGGGAGTGGATGGCAGAACCGAGATGCGCCACCTTGTGACTGCTGCGGTCGGTTGCCCGAAATCGGCTGCTTCTGTCTGTCGTCGCCAGCGCCGCAAGGCGATGGCCAGAGTTCCAGATGCCTCCGCGGCAAGCTGAAGTCGCCGGGAGGCTGTCATTGTGAGATGCGCCACCTCGGCAATCGCAGCTCCAAGGCCTCCGTGACGTAGTCCTTCCTCGAAACAGGCAAGCACTGCTTTTTCGTCTCCGGCTTCGACATAGATCACCCGGTCCGGCGGCAGGCCTGCCTGGGCCAGTGCCGGCGCAAACAAATCTGGTCTCGTGATGCACCAAAGAATCTTGCCTTTCGTGCGAGCAGCGATACCGGCAACAAATAAAGCTGCAGCCGCGCCATCGATCGCGCCGTTTCCACCACCTGCAACCTCGTGAAGGGCTCCAAGAGCCAGTCCGTTTCCGGGCAGGCGCGCATCCATTGCTGCGACCCCGAAAGGAAGCACCGCCTTTGCGCGCTGATTGTTGCCTTCGATATGCCCAATGCTGGCGCGCAAGGATTCCACAGCGGGATTCAGCCGCACCAAAGTAACTCGCTCAATGTGAATGTTCGCTATTTGTTCTGCTCTTTTTGTAGAAGAGTCAAGAGGGAACCTTTGATGCCCAAAGCGGTCGATGTGCAGGCGTAACCGAATGGAGGACGCACCCGAACGGCCCCGATGAAGTCGATTTCGGTTCGGCCTCTCCGGAGTGGAAAGCGGACC
The DNA here is from genome assembly GCF_037153935.1 of Mesorhizobium sp. CCNWLY176. NCBI lineage: Bacteria > Pseudomonadati > Pseudomonadota > Alphaproteobacteria > Hyphomicrobiales > Phyllobacteriaceae > Mesorhizobium > Mesorhizobium sp. CCNWLY176. The sequence continues at coordinate 179,763 of NZ_JBBBDZ010000011.1, read as the reverse complement.
TGCCAGCGTGTAAACTTGGTCAGCTGGGAGCGGTATCCGAGAAAACAATGGCACTGACCACGAAGCAGCTTTTTGAGAAACAGATCGATTGTGTCTGTCGCGGCGATCGTGAAGGGCAATTGAGTCTGTACCACGAGGACATCGAGTTCAACTTTCCATTCGCAACAGACCGACCCCGCAAGATTATCGGCAGAGAGGCGTTCGTCCGAGCCATGCAGCCATTGTGGGATCAAGCGGAAGCCGCCGGCATCCACATCATTGGATACAAAGGCGACGTTCATCAATCAGCTGATGATCCAGGCGGAGTCTTCGCCGAATTTGTGCTCAAAGTATCTATGCCCGACGGCACAACGCGGGACGTCCAGTTCGTTCAGAAGATGCGCGCCGCCGAAGGTAAGATAATCTCCGTGAACGAATATTTTTCATCGGCAGACCGCGCAACGATGACGTCTTCCCGGTAAATCGTCGCAGTAGAGGCGGCTTGGGGATCGGTTTCGTTCAGCACCTAGACCTGAATACCAAGCTGTCTCGAATTTGGTGGGAAGCCGACAGTCGGGTATCGAGTTCTTGGCGTCGGCCTAGCGCCACAAGCGGACCCTCGAAGCGCGACACGCCAGTACCCCTTGGGAAGCAGAGGCAGCTATGCCGAAAGTACAGCCGAAAACAGGCGTTGGCGGCATCTCGACTGAAGCAACTACGGGGTGAAGGCGCTCGACGACGGCGGTTATGCTGAGGTCTACCGGAATTCCGCGCAATCTCTTAGGCGCGCAATGCTTGATGAGAGTATTGCTGAGCGCCTTGTTCGTGCGGAGACGGCCGGCGAAGCGTCACGAGGTTTGATTTCCATAGTATTTCGGCGTTGTACGATTTGCCTCGCTAGTCCGGCGCACTCTATATTCGTGCGCATGACAGACGATGCACCCGAAGACCGCCCCCGATATGCGCCGTCCAGCTTTATGCGGGCGCGGCGTCCCTACCTGTATTCAGACACTAAGGGCGACGTCGAGTTCGCGCTGACGCGCGAGGTGCTGGCAAACCACCTCGATACGATCACGGCGCGCAATGAAGAGAATGTCTTCGAGAAATTCGCGCGCAAGCTGGCCGCCGTCGAAATATGCCCGAACTTGCGTCCGAACACCGGCCCTAGCGGCGGCGGTGATGGCAAGGTTGACACTGAAACCTATGAAGTCAGCGCGGGGATTGCCGACCGCTGGTATATCGGCCAGCTGGAGGCCGCATCCGAGCGCTGGGCGTTTGCGATCAGCGCAAAGGAAGCGTGGAAGGGCAAGGTCCGCAGCGACGTTAAGAAGATCGTCGAGACGGATCGCGGCTACACCAAAATTTACTTCATCACGAGCCGTAATGCGCGCGCGAAAGATCGGGCCGATATCGAAGCGGCGCTGCTGAAAGAGCATGGCGTAACGGTCACCATCCTCGATCAGGCCTGGGTTCTAGAGTGTGTGTTCGAGCACGGGCGCGTGCCGCTTGCCGTGACCGCCCTCGGCATGAGCGATGACCTAAAGCGCCAGATCACAGAAACCGGCCCGCTTGATCAAGAGCGCATCAAGCAGCTTGAGACGCTGGACGCGCAGATCTCGGATACGTCCCGGGCGCCGAGCCTTGTCGCTGAAGACATGCTGGAGGCCGCGCTCGCGGCCCGCGGCCTTGAACGGCCCCGCGCCGAAGTGGAGGGGCGTTTTACACAGGCCCGACGCTTTGCGCGAAAGGCCGGAAACCACCTGCTCGAATACAAGATCGTGTATAACTGGGCGTGGACTGCGAACTTCTGGTTCGATGACTTTGACCTTCTGTCGGAGCTTTACGGTGACGCCTTGGACCTCGTGGCGGACCTTGGCAACGCAGAGCTGATCTCCAAGCTGACAAACCTGTGGTCCGTGCTGCGCATGGCGGTGCTCGCCGGCGCTCTGGACGAAGCACAGGCCAAGATCCGGGAGCGCAAGGCTGCGCTCGCGAAAATGCTCGCAGGTATGGCGGCCGATGAGACACGGCCTAACAGCGCGCTGCATGCCCGCTCGCTGCAATTGTTCGTCGAGATGATCAATCGCCGCCATGAGCGCGCCGATGAGCCCATGGACGATATCTGGGTGGCGCTTCGCGAAGTGGTCACCGGCGCCGACGGATATGGCACGTTTCCTTTCGAAGAGCTCGCGGACTCGCTCACCGAGCTTGGGACCTATATCAAGGACAGTGGCGCGTTCGACGCGCTCTTTACCGTTATCGCAGAAGTGCAGGCACAGCGAACAGGTGAGGGTGAAGCGGCGGCCATGCTGGTGACCCGCGGCCATCAGAAGCTGGAGCAAGGCGAGCCCTACGAGGCGATCCGCTGGTTCGGCAAGGCGATCGACCGCCTTGTGAAGAAAGAGTTCGAACGCGAGCTGATGCTCGCGCTGGGCGGCCTTGCCATGGCGTACGACAAGGCCGGATTATGGTGGGCGGCGCGGGTCTGCGCGCTCTCCGTCATCAGCCATCAGGTAACCGCGGGCACCATGGTCGACGGCAGCCTCAGCGCAATCAGCCCCGCGATGCTGCACGGCCTTATGCGTATGGAGCTATCTCTTGGGCGAGTCGGCTATGCCATGCTCACGCATCAGCTTGAGCTAATCGTTCACAACGCACGTGGGATGAGCGACGAAGCCGCCGATCGGCGCCGTCATGGCAATGCGATGCTGATGAGCGCGCTGCTGATCAGAACGCCGTTCGAGCGGCGAGAAGACCTGACGAGTCTGCCCGATATTCTTGATCAGTATGCGCTGTTTGAAGCGGGGATGCCGGCGCTGTTCCTGCTTGGCCGGCTCGACCAGCTGCGAGAAGAAGGTTCGGTTCCGCCAGGTGTCGGCGATGACGAAGTGCATGCCCTCATGCAGTCGCTATGGGAAGCCGGTCCGGAACACGACATCCGAACAACGCCGAAGCTGACCCTCGATGACATGCGCGTGCTCTCAGCCCGCATCCTTGGCGTCAAGCTGACTTTTGAGACAGACGCAGATGTGCAGGGAATACAGATCGCGGAAGCGATCCTCGGTGTGATCGAAAGCTTCCTCGCCACAAGCCTCGGTGCGCGCGTGCTGCCAAACGTGGACAGGTTGACCGTGCGTGTGGCCGCGGATGCGGCGCATGTTGGCGCGCCCTCGATCCGGTTCGAGAGCGCGCGGGGCGCCTCAGTTGGCGTCATAACCTACAGCCGGGGCTTTGCAGGTGCGTCGCGGGAAGACGCCCAAGCCTTCCGCGATTTTTGCTATCAGGCGCTCGCCCTGATCGTTGGCCGCATGATGGGCTTCTCCGACCCCGAGCAGTGGCTTGAGAAACTTGCCGTCGAAGAGCGGGTGTTCGATCGTGCGCTCATCTTCTGCAACGTCCCGCTGATGACGCGCAACGTCTTCGGCGGAGACGTGCCCGTACCGTTTGCCCTCGCTGAGAAAGAGCCCGCCCTCTATCGGGATCAACGCACCCAAGCTTGGACGCCTATTGGCGACGAGCTGCCCGCAGGCCCGCCGGTCTTTGGCGAAGGCGAGCCGCCGCCGGGCAGCTTCGACATGAAGAAGATGCCGCATACCGCTTATGAGCTGCGCTCCCCGATCGAGGTGGAGACGTGGAACCGGGCGCAGTGGAACGGCTCAGCCTTCATGTACACGCCCGCGCCATATGACGACATTCCGTTCCTTGGCCTCTCCTTCGAAAACCGTGAAGCCGCCGAAGAGATTTTTGCCGGCTGGCATGCGCGTATCGGCAGCGACGATGGCACCGAGCATTTGCGGATCACCATCCTGCGTGGCGTAGATAACAAAGACTCCAATGCCTATTGTGTGTCGATCGGGCCGCCGATGCATTTCGGGGACAAGCCGAAAGACGGGCAACTGTTCGGCTACGTCACTCGCAACAACCGCATGTATCCCGCGAGTAACGCGCATCTGGAAGGCTTTCTGGACGCATACGCGCGCGCGGGAGCCTTCCTGCTCGTGCCGTTCCACTTGCCTGGAAAGCGCGGCCAGCCCATCCCGATCCCGGTCGAGCCAATTCCCATGCGCGAACTTCATGTGCGCCCGGCGTGGGAGGTTGGTGACAACGATCTCGATGTGATGGCGCTACGACCGGACGACGACCCGTACATACCACACGGCATCGAGAATCCGCCCGTGCTGCGCGCGCTGGCGCGCGTTCGCCGGATCAAGGTGACTGGCTGAGGACGAGCGACCGCTTAGGGCCAGAAGCTGACATAGACCGTGCCGGTCGCCAATGGCTGAAATGAGGCCAACTCTAGTCGGATGGCCTTCCCGGACTAAGTCCGTCATCTGAGCCACATTCGTTGCCGACTTAAAACAGGGATGGTTGCTCAGGGGCCGGCGGAACGCCCTGCGGAAACTTGATCTGCGTCGCGGGCTTGTTCACGACAATGAGGGCATCGTCAGGTGCTGGCCGCTGGAGCTTCCTGGCAGCCGGCCATGGCGCCATTAGCCACAGCTCAATTTCCTCTTCGGTTGTGAGGATGACCGGCATCGCCTTGTCATGGATCGGCCCGACGACGCCATTCGGTCGCGTGGTCAGGAAGCCGTACAGCTCAAAATCGCCTGGACCATCCTTGACCTTCCGCACACCCTGCCACCGCGTCCAGAGGCCGGCGAAAAAGAACAGCGGGCGGCTTTCGTCGCGGGCAAACCAGAAATTCCGCTGGATACCTGTCTCCGGGTCTTTGTCGCCCGGAGTAGGCGAGGGTTCGGCAAAGCTCGTCACCGGGACGACGCAGCGATTGCTGATGTCCAAATACTGCTGCCAATGGGAATATCGGGTCTGGCGGATGTTCGTCGTGCCGTAGTCGGCCTTTCCCTTCACACGTTCCACCGGGGTGGGCATGCCCCAAAGCAGATTGGCGACCTCGCGTTGGCCGTCTGGCGCGTTGCGGACCACAGGGGCAGGGGTGTTCGGGTAGATATCGATCGACGGTGGCAGGTTGCCAGACAGGTCGCGCATTGCGCGGGTCAGGTCACGTATCGCCTGTTGCGATGTGGTGATGTTGTACAGATTGCACATCGCGCGAGACTGCCCGCAAAACGGCTGGCGGGCAAGCGGGGTGGGCAGGGGGGTTAGGACTCCACATTCGGCGTCTGGTGGAAATCAGGACAGTGCGCAGGGATCGCTAGAATGGATCGGTCCCGTAGGTTTTGATGGTCTCGACCGTCCTCACCGCAACTGATCCTCTATGATCTCCCGAGCGGCCTCGAAAATCGGGCGCAGCTCGATCTCATCGCCCTGATGCTGCTCAAGCAGGAACAGCGCTTGTTCGTAGACTTCCCGGACTTCCCCGTCTGACAGAACGCCCTTCGCGCCGAGCATGCCGATTAGCGACGCCAAGATTGCAGCCGACGAAAGATCACTGGCGGCGATAGCATCGATGCGGGGATCTCGGTTCGACATGTCAATTTATTTCTTCCCATGTTTGCTGGCTGCCAGACGACACCACAGCCCGCCCGGTGCGCCTGTGACCGACACACCGTCGGCGCCTAGCGGAAATCAAATGTTGTGATCTAAATTTCGGCGTGTTGCGAAAAGCGTATTCTGGGGGCAGTATGCCTTGGCGACCCGAGAGGGAGATGGCTGTAACCACCTCCCTCCTGCGGGTATCGCTCCAAGCTGGTAACCGGGGTTTGCGGCTTTGGTCGTTTTCCAGGCGACGCCGCAAGCCCCATCCAGCGCTCGGAGAATCGGCGATATCCTGATTTTCCGCAAGTATCCGCGGGGCCTAAAGGGCCGTTATCCCGTGGTGATTTGGCCATTCCGCTTGCTGTCACGTTAAACAAGTCGCTAAAGGCGCCGATTCCCCGGAAGTCTACTTCTCCGGAAAATCCTCGATCGATCTCGGCCAGGGCAGGAAGTTGTCGTCGAATTCGTCACGCGAGAAGTAGTCCAGCGCTCTTTGCCCTTCCTTCGTTTCGAATAGACCGCACTGGGTTAGAAGCCAACCAACAACCTGGTAAGCCTCGCCGACCTTGTACTCGAGTTGCTCGATGCGTTCCGCGTCGGTCATGACGTTTCCTTCTTCGTGCTATTTCTGAGTTTTATAGACATTGCCGATCATTGTTCCCTCTGCTTCCTTGCTCGCGCTCGAGCCTTCGCAAACCTTTCGGCGGCCTCAAGATTGGCACGGTCATACACTGACGACGTCGTTCTCGTTCCAGTATGGCCTGCAACCTTAGCCGCATCGTCCGTGGACGCTCCTGCGGCGCGGCCTTCCGTAATGCCACTGGCGCGAATATCTCTCGCCCACACGTTAGCGGCAATTCCTGCGGCTTTTCGATCTAAGCGCCATTTTTCGCGAAATTTCGCAGCCACGTAGGGTCGGCCTGTTTCCTCTGAGACGATAAGTGATCCCCGGCGCTTGTCAGCCGGCCAATGGTTGAGTTCGTCGACCACCATAGGCGCCGAGGCGAGGGGGTAGGTAATCGTTCTCCCCGTCTTGGCGGATGTCTTTCCGGGGGCGTACCGAAGGACCAGATTCTCGTCGATGTCCTCCCATCGCACACCGAACCACATCATTCCGTTTTGCTGCACAGTCGACGTCCCGTTTTCGCTGACAGGCCACCACTGACCGATGACGTCAAAGAGGCGCAAGGTCGTTTCGTAGGCAACTGCATAAGCTAGAGCGGATGACGGTCGGCCATCTACATGGGCAGCACGACGCGCCTCTTCGATCTGCGTTGCAGTCAAAACGATCGCCCGCGGCTTCGGTCGCGGCAGTTTGCGTTTTGTGGCCTTCAGCACCTCAGAAAATGCGGAACATCCAGCAAAGCGCGAAGTGATGCCGAATGAAACGGCGGCATCCAATACAGAGACCGCCATCGTGGCGGCAGCCGGATGCCTGCCATGGCTCGACCACTCCCTATGCCACCGCTTTATGTCGACGCCGGTAATCTGATCGATCTTCTCGTTCCCTATCTGTGCTTCGATCGTCGACAAATAGTGGTCATACGGCTTCCTGGAGCCTGGCCGCAATTCCTTGTACGGACTTTCGGAACTGATCTGGTATGCCCTAATCAAGGATTTGAGCGTCCCGTCAAACTGGGATGTTTCCCCCCGTCTGACCGATAGCCATAGGAGCATATCGGACTGCAGGCTGGCACACCTTGCCGCGAGCATATCGGGATCATCGGCAATATAGCTCAGATTGACTGTCTTCGGTCGATACCCTGCCTTCACAGCATTTTGGTTCGGGATCCAATAGGGAGTTTTGCTTTTCCGCCGCTTTTGCCACACGAGGCCGGAGGCCTTAGTTATGCTCGAAGCAGGCCGCGCAGTGTTAGTTGGCTCTGGCGGTTGTGGCGGGCGCGCAGCAGCCAGATAGGCTTCGTAGAATTTCTGGACGAGCGACATGGGCCTACCGCCGTGAAAAGCGTCAATAGCCGGAAAGCCGGGCATTTCAAGAAGTCTCGGAAGGCGTTCCTTCTGCCATTTGGCAGCGCGCACCTTACCGACGATCACAACGGCAAGCTCTTCGTCGGTAGCGAATAGAGGAACGCGGGCGAATGGATCAGTCACGTCTCTTTCCCTTCAAATCATTCCTCGCGCCGGTTCCCTCGACCAGCTTTGCACTCCACGCCAGCGGATCTTGCCACCACGCCAACTTCCGCCAGGCGTCGGGCACAGGAAGCTTATTGATCGCCTCGATGAGCGGGGCTTGCGGCACGTTGGTGTAATGACGCGACATGTCGTCCGCTGCGTGGCCGAGTATCTGGTCCTTAATGTGCGGGTGCACACCGGCAATCACCAAGCCGGTGGAAACGGAGTGGCGCGCCGTATATAGAGAAATGTCGGAAATTCCAGAACGCTTGCGCGCGCCGAGGATCGCCGACTTCAAACCTCCACCGCCTTTCTGCACCTCTGTGTATGGTTTGTTGCGCGGCGTACGGAATATTCTCGCATCCTTGTCCAGGCTTTTGCGCTTCAGCAGCGATTCGAATAGAGGCGCCAGAAATTCATGCATCGGCACACCGCGTGGCTCTCCGGTCTTGGTGCTCTGCAGCACTATCCAACGGCCGTCGACGTTGACCTCGGATGCCTCAAGTGCGAAAAGTTCGATCGGTCGAAGGCCGGTAAAGAACAGAGCCGTCATCACCATGGCCGGAGCCGGCGACATCTTGGCAACAAATTGCGCCGCTCGTTCGTAGTCGACCGGCTCTGTGCCGCTGCGCTTGGGAGCCGACCGTACGGCGGTACCCTTCGGCTTGCGTGGCCGCTGCCATTTCCTGACGTCAGCCCACCCGTTCTTCGTGGCTTGATTCCAAATCGCGATAAATGGTGTGTAGATCTGTCTATTTCGTGTAGCCGCGGTGGTATTTGGAAACAGGCTGCTAGCGGCCCCGTCGAGGTCCGTTTGGTCTATCGCGTGTAATTTTGAGTTTCCAAAGCGCACGGCTAGGGCGGCCACAAAGCGGGGGGAGCAGCCTTGGGCCAGATAAGAATCGGCTGCATCTCGGAAAGTTTTGACAGCTTTCTTGCCGAACACGCTTTCCTGAAGCAGACGTCCTTCAGTAAGGATCCTTACGTCATCAGCAGCATCGCGGTCCGCGGTCTTGGTGGACGAATAGTATTGGATTCCCCGAACGGAACCCCGAAGGTACCAATATCCGCCGCGCTTGAAGAGCGTGAGGGGCATTTTTTCCATCCGTGACGTTCAAACTCATCACACGGATCGCACATACCAAAAGATAATACAATTCCTATAAGTTGTTGTTTCAAATATGCAAATTGGCATTTTTGTCATGTTGAAACATGCTTTCGGGCATATTGCTGATCGGTGTAGTTTATTGCACGCTTGGTTTTGGCAGATGCCTAGCGCGTCAAACTGCTACGTAGAGTTTTGCCGTCGCTCGGATCCGATCCGCATGCTCATAAATCTCATCGAGCGTGTCCACTTTGACCTTCTCTTCCTTTTCGCCATCGAAGAGCCCGAGATATTTGACGCTGCGATTAAACCATAGCCGAGCAAGTGGCTTCCGATTGTTATTATCGACAAGAATGCCGCAATAGCTTTTCTGGTCTCGCATAATTACCCGCACTGGCTTCAGAATATCACGAACGATTGCCCGAACGACCATGAAGCCCTCGCGCTCCTCTTCCGTCGTAACAACTTCCTCTTCATCGGCGGCATCGGTACCAATTTCTGAAACCTCGGTCTCAGCAAGAGCGTTGGAGAGGCGGGATTGGACAGACTCGCGGACAATTTCCCGAAACGCGGCCTTCACCATCGGTGTGAATTGTTCTTTGACTTGTCCCGTAAATCGCCCTGGGTATAGCCCAACAGTTACCATCCGAACGAAATCCTCCGGTGGGTTTTCCATGACGCCAGAAATCTCTTTTTTGATGGCCGACGTATATTTGAGGCGATGGGCCGATTGAAGGATGCCATCGACATTGAATTCCGATTTGGCAAATTTCTTAAGTTCGATCGTTAGCTGACCCTGAAGATCCGAAAGATCGAACGTAAGGAATGGCCGCTCATCGAGCTTGTTTGGTGCGACTAGGTCCGTGTGAAAATGGAAAGTACGCCCGTTTGTAAGAATCGCAAACTTGGCATTTGTGACTGAAAAATAACGGTAAAGTTGAGCTAGATGCACTTTTTCAAGTGTCGTAGTAATGGGCTTGCATTCAATTAAAATTCTTATTTCGCCGTCGATCTTTATAGCATAGTCGACCTTCTCTCCCTTTTTTCCTACTGCGTCAGCACAAAACTCTGGAATAACCTCGTCAGGATTGAAAACGTCGTAATCAAGCGCCGAAAGAAAAGGCAGAACAATCGCCGTCTTTAGTGCTTCTTCGGTAAGCATAGCGCTGGAATGCGTTTTTATGCGTTCGGCAAGAACGCGCAGTTTTTCTTCGACGCTCATAGTCCCCTCCCAAGATTGACTAGCAACTATGACGAGAGTCTTCAACTATGTCTACGAGCGCGTTAGCTTGACTCCTGTGCCATTGATGAATTCGACGCCGGCCGCTTCTAGCGCTAGCTGTATCACACGCAGACTAGCTGGCTGGAGGGCGGTCTTCCCTCGTTCAAAGTTCCTGATTGTGACGTCGCTTACGCTGGATGACCGGGCAAGGTCGCCCTGTGTCCAGTCTAGCAATCCACGCGCGGCTCGGCATTGTGCAGGGGTCATGACGAGCTTTGTGATGCCCATTTTTGAAATACGCAATAGCTTTCTAAAAACATCTTGACTTATGGTTTACGAAAAAGGATATTCCTTTTGTTTTTCGAAAGGAATAGCCCATGACCCAACCAATCGTCCACCTCCCACTCACCGCCGAGTTTTGTGCAAGTTTCGATTTCGGGGCGCATCCCACCCCAGAGCAGTACGCTCCATGTGTCCAGGCCACCAGCGGCAAGCAGTTCCTGGTGGCGGCTCGTTCATATGCTCTTCTTCATCGTAGCCGCGACGAACTCGCGGCAAGCTTCGCCACAGCAGAGGGGACAGATTCCCTCTTAGATCTCGCAGACCAACTGGCGACATCCATCGCCGCGGCCGCCAAGCTTTCAGAGATGCTCAAGGTCGCGCATTGCCGCATTCTTGCAGCTGCATCGTATGCGGAGGTGAATTGGAGGCTGGCAGAGTAAGGGGGCAGATGGCTGACACGCCTCAACCCCCAAGGTCTAGGCGCGTCAGCCTTGCGGCTGCCCCCAGGCTGCCGCGCGTGGATAGTTCTGGATTTTGACCAGATGGTCAACATCTAGAGAGGCGTTTCCACCGGAAACAATTTGTCAGTGTCATTGTCCTATTGCGTGCCCTAATAGCCCGCGCGGGCGCGGCGGCGACGGTTCGGCTTGCCGGACAGGGTTCTCAGGCAATTGCTGCCGCGTCCGCTCCGCCTGCCAAGAATGCGCTTCTAGTTGTCGGTGTGGTCCTAATGACCGCCGCCATCAAAACCGCCGATATCCGGTCCGCTGGGAACTGCTTCCTGGCCAGAGAAGTCCTTCAACTTCCGGCGCTCCATCCAGATCAAGATGCAACCTGCGACGAAGGCGAGCACTCCGGCACCAACAATTACAATCGCGTAGGTCGGCATCTGTGCGTCTCCCATCGGTTGTCAGACCAAGATAGCGCATAAGGACACGCCGTCCAGCTTTACGGGCTACCGAACACCCGCCTCTACGATAACAGTCACGTCGTCCGAGCTGCATTTTTCCAAGCACCTTCGGCGCGCTCGAGCATGCCAATCAATGTTCGAATGCCGTCCTTGCCTGCTAGATTCGCATATGTGTCAGGAATTCGCGTCGCTATGACCGTGATCCCATAGCTAGGGAGTGTGTAGGGCACTCTTTCCAGAAACAGCGACGCCGGTACGATGATGGTATCGGTGTTAGTACGGAACGTTTCACTCGCTGAGGTTCCAAAAACCCCGAATGTGTAAGGCGGCGAGATAATCTCGAGTGTTAGCCTGTATCCAGTGCCGTCAGGCTCGTAAGTCCCGATATACCGAGCGCCGGCGGAATCGTTGCCTTCAATTCGGCCCTGGTCGAGCTTGAGAACGATTGCTGACATACCTGCAATGCCGACGGCAGCCAGTGAGTAAAGACCATCAATTGGCATTTTTGCCCCGCGCCGGATTGAGACCGGATTATGCAGGTTCAGGGCGTGATCGGCAACTGAGGGTGCCAAAAGCGGGGAGGAAAAGCGGGGAACACTGACTATGAAATCGCGAAAGATTAGGAAAAACAAAGCCGTAGCTGCAAAAAGTGGCTCCCCGGGCCGGATTCGAACCAGCGACCAACCGGTTAACAGGTTTTCCGAACGGTTCCTAGCTGAAATCAGTTGATAACGGTTGATAGTGGTAAAGCCTTGAAATCCGGTTGATTGCCGGGATCAAATCAGGCTAACCAGTATCAGCCGTTTTCAGCTAAGCGCACTGTTTGCGTACCTAGCGGGCGGTCTAGGTACGCAAATTTAGGGGCCCCGATGCCGAAAGAAAAGCTGACTGACCGCTTTGTCTCGACAATCAAGTGTGAGGTCCAGACCGACTATTTCGACACGCTTGAGCCCGGCCTTGCCCTTCGGGTCAGTCCAACCCGCAAAACATGGTCGATCATGTATACGCGGCCCGGCAGCCGCCAGCGTGTGCGTTTTACAATCGGAGAGTTTTCTGTGGATTTCGGGCTTGCGAAGGCTCGGAAGACGGCGAGGGCGCTCAAGGCTGATATTGCGGCCGGCAAAGACCCCCAGGCGGATAAGGTTCTGAAGGCTGAAGCCGACGCTGCCGCGCTCACCATGAAAGAATTGGTCGAAGATTACATCAAGCGGCACGTCTCCGGGCTCCGTAGCGGTGATGAGGTCACACGCCGGTTGCGGCGGAACATCTTGGACAAGGAAAGCGGCCTCGGCGCTGTGAAGGCGCAAGACCTGCATCGACGCGACATAGTGAAGGCCGTCGATGCTGTGGCGGACAGAGGGGCAAAGACGGAAGCGGCTCGCTGCTTCGAGGATATCCGGGCAGTGGTCAAATGGGCCGTTGGGCGCGGCGTTCTCGATCGAGACGCTACCGCTGGCATGAAGGCACCTCAACGTGGCGGCGCCCGTGACCGGGTTCTCTCAAAGGATGAAATTCCGGTGCTGTTCAAGGCGCTCCCCGATTCCGGCATGCGCGACATGGTTCAGGATATCGTGCGGCTGCTTTTCGAGACAGCTTGCCGGATCAGCGAAATTGCTGGGCTGTCGGTGAAGGAAGTGGATCTGAAAGATAAGCTGCTTCGGCTGCCTCCCGAGCGCGTCAAGAACGGCCTGGCGCACAATGTTCCCCTGACAGATGAGGCGATGGCAATCCTGTCTCGGCTCGTGAAGGGGAAGAAAGGCTTCGTCTTCCCGGTAGGTGACGGGCCGATCCGCGGCGATGTGGTCGCCAATGAGCTTTCGAAAGCCCAAAAGTCCAAGGCTGACAAGCCGGCTCTGATGCCGGTCGCCGGCTGGACCGCGCACGATGTCCGCCGCACCTGGGCAACCATCGCAAGCGAACTCGGCATCCCGCCGCACATCATCGCGGCGGCGCTGAACCATCAGTCAGTCAATTCAGGAGTGACGTTCGCCCACTATGTCAGGAACGATTTCATGCCCGAGCGCCGGGCGGCACACGAGGCAGTGTCAGGGCACATCGCCAAGCTTACCATCTCCGCAAGTTGATGGACGCGCGGGGAAAGTGGGCCGCGCAAGCCATCGGGGTTCTGCCAGTCAATGATGATGTTGCTTTCTAGGCCGCGCCTCGTTTTCGGGCTTGTCGAGCAAGGTTGAGCGCCTTTTGAACTTCCAAGCTTGCAAGCGCTTCCAGAATTTCGCCCTGAAGTTCCTTCGGCGCTAACCGGAGTTCGGCCCATTCCTCCGCAGTCGGGTGCGTTTGTGGTTGCGACTCGACTGCGAGCATTCCGTTCTCTTCCAGTTCCTTGACTATAGTTCGCATTGCCAGCTCGGTGCGTCGTTCAATGGCCTTGGCTAGCACTCTACCTGTAGTCGTCGTGGCAGGCCGCGATTTCGAAGGAGGGGTAGGCGTATCTGAGAGGCCGGACAGGTATGCATCTTCAACATGATCGCTTTCCTCAGTCATGTTGGCGATCAGGTTTGCAAGATCATCTCGCTCGCTGCTCTGCTCGAGCGAGATTAGAGATGATATTCGAGAAACCTCAAGGAGCATTCGTAGAAGCAGCTCTCGGTCACTTAGGGCGGCAATCTCCTGTAATCCAGCGAAGCCCTTCTCGACACCTTCGCGAGCCATCATCACAAATCGGGCCAGATCATCCCGCTCTTCTCGAATCACGCCGAGCCTCGCCCGAGACTGACGGAGGAGACTCTCCATCTTTGCTGCCTTGGCTTCTGCCGAATTGGCCCTATCAGTTAAGCTGGCGGCATCCTTCAAAAGTTCCGCGAAACTCTCATTTGCGCGCTCAACGTGCGCCATGCGCTTTTCGACGCGCTCGCGCTCGGCGTCCGAGACCATAAGCCGTTTTTCATAGATAGAAGCCCTGCCGGCGTGTTCACGCACCTCTTTCCTGAGAGTATCAATTTCTGCCGTGAGTTCCCGTTTCACTTGGTCAGCGCGCGCTACGGCGATTTCTAGCAAGGTAATGCGAGGATAATCCTCAAGCCGTGCAACAATCTCCGCATTCATCGAGCGGTTATTTGCAGTCGCAGCCGCATCAATCTGATCCCGTAGCTCGGGCGTGAACCGCAGTTTGAACTGCGGGTCGGTCTGTTTTGGCGTGGCCATTTTAGTTTTTCCCCGACTTGATCGCTTTCCGCCTATATGGACCATTTAGGTACTTGACGCCATAGGTACCTTATAGGTACATATGGACCTGTTAGGTACGTAGTTAACCGAGGATGAATGATGGAGGCTCAGCGCCAACTCAAAATCCGGCTTCCCTTCGATGCCAAAGCCTTCATCGAAGCCGAAGCTCGGGAGAACGCCAGTTCGCAGAATAGTGAGATTGTTCGCGCCATCCGCGCGGCCATGAAAGCAAAAAGCGCGGCATCGGCCGCAACCGACCAACACGACGTCACCTCACAGCCCCTGTAAGGATAGAAAAGATGATGAAAAACGATACCATCATCACGGACGCAGGGGCAGGGAGCATCACCCACCACGCCACCCTGAATGATTCGCTCCTGAAGGCCAGGGAAGTTGCCGACTTTCTGCAAGTCAGCATCCCGACGCTCTACCGCCGTGTTGCCGATGGCACCTTGCCTAAACCCTTTAAGCTTGGGGGCCTATCTCGCTGGTCACAGTCTGAAATCTTGGCGGCCATCAAGGTCGCGGGTGAGAGGCGGTTGTCAGTATGAGCGATATCAACGACCAGATGAATGCAGAACAAGAGCGCGCTTTTCTGGAATGGCGCGACCTTCGCAATAAGGCCGAAGCGACCGGCGATATGACCGACGCTAACGCGGCGGGAAAAGCATTCGCGACATTCTTCTACACCTATGTCGCCAACACCTATCGCCCCTCACCTTCGACGGGGCATAGACCTTGAACGCAATCGCCCAGATACCCGATACGGCCTATGTGCCTGAGATCGAGCAGGATGTTCTCGGGACACTGCTTTACGGCGGCGACTTCCGAAAGGTGATGTCCTTCCTGAAGGAGGAACATTTCGCCTCAGACGTGCACCGCATCATATATCGAGCCGCCAAGGCCGCTTTTGAGCAATACAGTTCAACGGCATTCCCGATCGTTTCGCGCCTGATCCCCGCCGACGCGGCGATGAGGTTCAGCCAGCAGACCGGCAAAGCACCGCTTGAATATTTGTCGTCTCTTGCCTCTACGGTCTTTACCGGCCCGAACGCCCTTGAGCGCGCCGGCAAAGCTGTAGTTTCACAGTGGGCGCGTCTCAAGGTGGCCGAAACCGGCAAACTGCTGCGCGATATGGCGCATGACGCGACGACTGACCCGAAGGAGATAATCCATGGGGCGGCATCAGATCTGGATAGCATAGCCGCAGAACTTCGCGCTGGTCCTCGTCGCCAAACACTCCACACTCTAGACAGGGCTACGGCTGAAGCGATCGAGGATGTTCGCGAGGCCATGCAACGCGGCAACGGCCTGACTGGTCACACATGGGGCCTGATGGACATCAATGCTGCTACTGGCGGTATCCACCCCGGAGAGATGGTCGTCGTCGGCGCCCGCCCGAGCATGGGGAAAACTGCCTTCGCCTTGTCTGTAGCGCTGCGCGCCGCGGGGAATGGCGTCGGCGTCGGGTTCATGTCCCTTGAAATGGGGGCCAAAAAGCTTGCCATGCGTCGGCTTACCGATATCGCCTTTGATTGGAACATCAAGGTTCCCTACGCCGACCTGATCAAGGGCAAGGTCGCAGAGCCCGACCTTGAAAGCATCCTTGCTGCAAACCAAGACGCCGACAATCTTCCGCTGTGGATCGAAGAGCAGTCCGGGCTCACGATAGCGGATATCAGGGTCAAGGTTGAGCGGATGGCAGAGCAAGCGACCGCTCGCGGTGTTCCTCTCGGCATCCTGATTGTCGACTACCTGCAACTCGTGAGGCCATCTGCCAGATATTCCGGCAACCGCGTCGGGGAGGTAACAGAAATCTCCTGGGGCTTGCGTGAACTGGGCCGTGAACTCGGTGTTGGCGTCATCGCTCTGTCGCAGCTCTCGCGTCAGGTCGAAAGCCGCGACGACAAGCGTCCGCAACTCTCCGACCTTCGCGAGTCCGGCTCGATCGAGCAAGATGCCGATATGGTCGCCTTCCTGTATCGCGAGGCTTATTACCTCGAGAAGGCCAAGGGCAAGGATGCCGAGAAGGAGGCTGACCGGATTGGCCGGCTGATCGATGTCCAGAACGAACTTGAATTCATCATAGCCAAGCAGCGGAATGGCCCGACGAAGACAGTAAAGCTATTCGTTGATATCGCTTGCTCGGCGGTTAGAAACGCGGTGAGGCTCTGATGCCGGCTATGATTGGGCAGCTTCGCGTTCGGAATTGGTCTGAGTTTCAGCACTACAAGGACCGCAATCCACCATGGATAAAATTGCATTTCGCGCTGCTTGCTAGCGAGGATTGGGTGACGCTAGACGATGCTAGCAAGCTGCTAGCAATCGTGTGCATGCTGGTCGCATCCCGCAATAATGGCATGATCCCGAACAATCCTGCGTATCTCAAGCGGGTTGCGTACCTCGACAAGCTCCCAAAACTTAAGCCATTGATAGATTGTGGGTTTCTCGAAATACCGCAAGCGGACGCTAGCACGTTGCAAGCGAATGATAGCACTGCGCAAGCGCTTGCTAGACCAGAGACAGAGACAGATACAGATACAGATAAGAAAGAGGAACCTAACGGTTCCTTGTCCGAAACGAGTTCGGACGACGCCGGGAAATCGAAGAAGAAACCAGCCTACCCCCCAGTTTTCGAAAGCTTCTGGCTCGACTACCCTCGAACGCCAAACATGTCGAAGACGAAGGCGTTTGCAGCATGGCGGAAGCTTCCCGGTGAAGATCAGGCGTCCTGTCATCGGGCCCTGCCTGCCTACAAGGCGTATCTGGCCGCGAAGCCAGATCACCCTGTCATGCACGCCACAACGTTCATCAGCGAACGACGCTTTGACGGGTTCCTTGAGCAGGCAACCGCGTCGGCAGCCAAGCCGGTCACCGAAGGCGACTGGAACAAGCGGCTGACCTTCGCCCGCGATAAACATCAATGGCATCTTGAGGCATGGGGCCCATTCCCAGGCGCCGATGGCTGCAAGGTTCCCGGACATCTCCTTCAACCAAATGACGGCCATGGCTGGGCCGAATGGGAGGCCTAGATTGATCACCCGTACTGACTTCAACGGCGGTTTGACAGTCGTCACCAGCGGCTGGGTAATACTCACCCGTACCGGCCTGCGCTGGTCCGATGCCTTGTGGCCGTCCAAGGAAAACGCTGAAGCGATTGCCGAAGCTCATGCGCTTGGGCCGGTGAACATCATCCCGGCAAAGCGCGTATGGAGCCTCAGCCGTCCGAAGTCCGTTGATTGGATCATGGCGGAGGGCAACGGATGAAACCCAATTTCCCACTTTCACGTACACCAGCGGCAAACGACAACAGGCGGGCAATCTGAATGAGCAAGGCCAAAAAAGGAAAAACGGCGCAACCGGAAAAGCCCAGGGTTCCGGCACAAGAAAAGCTACAGGTGCGAGCGCGACGGCTGTTGGGCCACGACTTTGCCCTGGCAATTGATGAGCATGGGCGCATCCGTCAGTACGCAGATACGGCGGAAGCCGCGCGCCGCTACGATATCAGCAACGGCGGCATCGTCCGGGTTCGCAACGTCGATCCGCTGAAGGGCATAAGCTCGCTGACCAAGGCGCACCGCATGGCCGGCGAAACCTTCCGCGAGACATACGAGTTCTGCGCTCGGGAAGGGATGAAGACGGGCGCCATGCAGGAACGCGTAGATGGTGGGCGCATGGGGAGCGGCGGGCCATCCGAAGCAATGTCGATCGCGCAAGGAGCCCTGAAGGCCGCGCAAGAGGCAGTCGGGCACCATGAGATTGTCAGCGTCATCGTCTCAGTGTGCGGCCATGGCATGTCATTGCGGGAGATATCGGCCAAGACGGGCGATCCGCGCGCCTCACTGCTGACCCTGCTGCGTATAGGGCTGGATAACCTGGCGATGCACTACAAGATCACCGCGCGCCCCCGGCGTAGTGTCTCAGCTTGACGCTACGCTTGTCGCGCGCCGCGCCGAACTCCTATATGCTTATCGGAATGCATGCGGTGTAGGAGGTTGAAGCCATGACGGTATACGGCGTTCTCATGTCGCTCGGCGGGCTCATTTTGGCGGGTATCATAGTCAAAGGGTTTTGGAGCGGCGACCGCGTCAAATCAATCGAGCAACCGGACGATTGGCAGAAGCATAATGTTGGCGGCGGACCTCCGGGAGGAAGCTGATACCAACCGGACCTGAAAGGGCAACGCCCGCCAACGCGCCGGTAGTGTCTCAGTTTGAAATCTGACGCCTCGCTTGTCGCGGTTCAGACCGAACTCCTATATGATGCTTAGTGGCTGAAAATGACGCCTGCAATGGCGGCTGGCGTGTCTCAGACCTCGTGGTCGATGGAAGACCTTTGCGAGAAGATGGACGCCGTTGCACCGAAGCCGGGTCCGCGCGGTCCGTATCGGAAGAAAGGTGCATGATGCATCCGTACTGGATTAACGTGAAAAATCGTCTTGGAGTTGGCATAACAGCGTATTCGGATGCGGATGCCGTCGAAATCTTCGCTCGCGCCTTTGGGTTGACAGAGACTATTGTCAGCGTGGATGTTATCAAGGACATGAATGACCTCGACCAAAACCATGTCGTACCCAATATGGGCACCTGGTTTCGCCGGGGCATTTGGTTCCCCCTAGGCTACGAACTAATTTCAAACTGAGACACTACCAACGCGCCAGTTCACTTGACGGTGGGAATCCAGTAACGTAGATTCGTCGGTAACGTGGTGATTTGCGCCACACGAACCCGCCCGCGAGGCGGGTTTTGCGTTTCAGGCTTCTTTGCAGAAGGCCCAGTGGAAAGTCGAGTTTGATGGCTCGTTCAAAGAAAAAGACGCCAATTTGCGGCATGACGACCGCCGACAGTGACAAGCCCTTCAAGGCCGCCGAGCATCGTCGTGAGCGCCGCAGTGTGAGGCGCGCGCTGGATGGCGGTGCTGATGTTCCCAGCCCTCTCCAGTTTGGCAATCCTTGGGCGTCAGAAAAGGACGGCAAACACTGGTTTGATCGTCAGGGCTTCCCCGAATTGATGCGGAAGTGAGCTTGTAGATCGTCTTCATCAAAGACCAATTCGGCCAGCGCGTATGGCGGGCCATTGAACCAGCCGGCATTTTCTGCTTCGGCCCGCGAAAGGACAGCGTTCGTAACCGTGCCATCTGAGTGCTTCGTGGTTATCTCCACGGGATCGATGCGAATGGCTACGACGGTGCGCGTACCAACGTCGGTGCAGCGGAAAGTTCCGCCATTCACCTCGAATTCCATGCCGATATGGAAGTTGGATGGTTTCAGGGAACTGTTCCTTGCATAGTCCAAGGCGTCGTTCAGCCCTGCCTCAATCTTGTCGAATGCGGACTTGCTCATACAGCTGTTCCCAATCGAGCGAGCGGCCCAGCCCGTCTCACCTGATCCTATTGGTATTGCCCTCGATGTCGCTCAATGTTCTCGCGAGCTCGTAGATCGCCTTTGCGATCTCATCCAGCTTTTCATTTGTATCGCTTGCGCGTTGAGCCTTCATAGCATGGGTCTTCGCCGCTGATGCCGACATGTATTCCTCCCGTTCAAACTCTGTAAATGCAGGTAACCAGAAATGGCGAGGACCGACAAGCGGCGGCCCGCGTCAGAACCTATTCACAAAATTCCTAAGTCGCGGTGGAGCAGCCCGGTAGCTCGCCAGCCTCATAAGCTGGAGGACGCAGGTTCAAATCCTGCCCGCGCAACCATTCCACACTTCCGTGGATAGGCGGCTGAGGCCGTCGCTTTCAACGAAGGATAAGACAATGGAACTGACCAAGGTTTGAATACCGGGTGCCTGACTGGCTGCACCGTCAGATTTTCCCGCCAGATCGCCAATTCTGAAAACCATTTCCAGAACGGACAGCCGCCTTATGGCCGCTGATGCCGGAAGGGAACGAGAATGCCAAGAGAACCGGGTCTTTCACCCGACAAGATCAAGGACATTGCCGACAGGGCCGAAGGCATCAAGCCAGAGCAGCCGGAAGCGGTCGTTGGTCGGCCACCGAAGTACAAAGACACCTTCGCGGCTCAAGCCGCCAAACTTTGCGGACTCGGCGCCACGAATGCCGATCTGGCCGATTTCTTCGAGGTATCCATTCGCACAATCGAGCGATGGACCTCAGAGCATGAAGAATTTTGTCGGGCCGTAAAGGAAGCGAAGGAAACGGCGAACGCTCGCGTTGAGCGCAGCCTGTATCAGCGCGCGGTCGGATACTCATTCGATAGTGAGAAGGTTTTCAACGACAAGGGCAAAATCCTGCGTGCTGCAACGCGCGAACATTGCCCGCCCGACACCACGGCGCAAATCTTCTGGCTGAAGAACCGCAAGCCGGATGAATGGCGCGACAAGCACGAGGTTGAGGCCAACGGCAACCTGACGATAGAAATCGTCTCGTTCTCGGATGGCAAGTGAAAGCCGGGTTCGGATACCAGCTTATGGCTGGCGTCCGCGTGATTACCAGATGGAGGCGTGGAACGCCTGGGAGCGGGGCTGCAAGCGTCAGCTTCTGTTCTGGCACCGCCGCGCCGGCAAGGATGAAGTAGATCTACAAAAGCATGCGGTGAGCGCCTTCAAGCGCCCCGGAACGTACTGGCACATGCTGCCGCAGGCATCGCAGGCACGAAAGGCGATTTGGAACGCGGTCAACCCGCACACCGGCAAGCGGCGCATAGATGAGGCTTTCCCGGCCTCGATCATCGAGAACCAGAATGACAATGAGATGTTCATTCGGTTCAAGAACAACGCGACGTTTCAGGTCGTCGGGTCGGACAACTTCAACAGCCTCGTCGGCTCTCCGCCTGTCGGCCTCACTGCATCTGAATGGGCTTTGGCAAACCCGAGCGCATGGGCATACCTGTCCCCGATCCTTGAGGAAAACGGGGGATGGGCCTCGTTCATCACCACGCCGCGTGGAAACAACCACGCCAAGACGATGCTGGATGAGGTCAAAAAGGACAAGTGGGACCCGGCAACCAATCCTGATGGGTGGTTTTCGCAAATCCTGACCGTCGATGATACCCGCGCGATCAACGCGGAGAGCATCGAGAAGCAGAGGCGGATTTATTCCGCCCTCTACGGCAAGGAAATCGCTGACCTGCTGATCCAGCAGGAATTCTACTGTTCATTCGCTGGCGCTATGGTTGGTGCCTATTGGGGTGCCGAAGTCGCAGAGGCAGAGGTTCAGGGCCGCATCGGCGTTGTCCCGATCGATTGGAGCCACCCTGTCCACACCGCATGGGACTTGGGCAAGGCGGTCAATAACCCGATCTGGTGCTTTCAGGTCATCAAGGGCCGTATTCGCATTGTCGATTTCTATCGGCCCGAGAGCGACGATGTAGAGGACTGGTGCAAGTGGCTCGATGAGCGCGGCTATCACGGCAACGACTACGTGCCGCATGACGCCATGGTGCACAATTGGGGCGAGGCCAAAACGCGCTTCGAGACGCTGAAAGCTCATGGCCGCAAGCCGAAGCTGGTCAAGAAGGTCAGTGTTGCCGATGGCATCGCAGCCGGTCGGCAGACAATCAAGATCGCATACTTCCATTGCGGAGAGGATGAGCGCGGCAAGCGCATGCAGCACGGCATTGATGGCCTGAAAAGCTATCGCCGCGAATGGGATGACGAGCGCAAGACCTTCCTTGAAAACGCACTGAAGGATTGGGCCGAACACATAGGATCGTCATTCCGGTACCTGGGCTTGGGCTGGAAAAGCGAAGTGGTTGAAGCCCCGCCGCCCCCGAAGAACAAAGAGCTTGTCTACGAGGCGACCGGCGACGGCGGCGTGAAATCCAACATGACCGTAGAGCAGGCCGTCAAGGCAATGGTGCAGCGTCGAAAGGGTAGAGAATGAAACCGCATGAATGGCTTGGCTTTGTAGCCAGCGCACTTGTCTACAGCGCAATCTTCCTGATCGCCGTGATTGTCTACGGCGGACCCGGCGCGCGCGCGGCGGCCGTGGCCTCTGCCTTGGTGGCCTGCTTCTCGCAGTACATCGGGCAGGACCAAAGCCGCCGCGCCTACGTGGCCTCGATCTACGTCGCCTATCTCGGGTTTATTCTGGCCCTTCTGGCGCTGATCTTGTTCGCACGGGGCATCTGATATGGCGAAGTCCACCAAGGACACTTCGACGCCTGAAGGCCAAGCGCTGCGCGAGACGGGCCGTAAATGGCTCACGCGCATTGAAGCGGCGGGAAAGGCAGAGAAGAACTGGATGGACGACGCCAGCGTTGCGGTTGGCGTCTATACCGGCGAGGGATCGAAGGCCGAGACATCAGTTGCAGCGGCCAACATCGCTTACGATTTCAATATCCTGTTCTCGAATGTCGAAACCATCGTGCCGGCGGTCATCAACTCGCCGCCGGCGCCTGACATTCGCCGCCGCTTCGGATCGGATGATCCGGTTGCCAAAGACTTTGCCGAGATGATCGAGCGCGCCATTCGCGTACAGGTCGATGACAGCAAGCTTCAGATCGAGATGGAAGCCATGGCTCAGGACGGGTTCCTGGCTGGTCGCGGCATCATCCGTATGCGCTTCAAGAGCGATTTCGTCGGAGGTGAAACAACCGACGAGGAGCTTTCCGAGCGTCTGGACGAGGAAAAGCCAGATTACGAGAAGGGCGACGAGGAGGAAGCGGCTCCCGAAACAGACGAAGAAACCGTCACGAATGAGCGCGTCACATTCGAGGCCGTGAGCTGGAAGGATTTCCGGCGCGGGCCGGCGAAGCGTTGGGACAGCGTCCCGTGGATCGCATTCCGCCATTCCATGCCCTGCGATGATATTGACGAGTTTGCAGATGCCAAGCTCGTCTCATCCCAGATGACGGCGGAAGACAGCACTGAGGCCGATCGCGACAGCGACCGCGATGTCTGGGAGGTATGGGTCAAGAAAAGCCGCACGGTCTATTTCATCGGGGCAGTGGACGGCGTTGTTCTCAAGAAGGTTCCCGACCCGCTCGGCCTGTCGACGTTCTTCCCGATCCCGACGCCGGTTCAGGCCATCGAAGTCACGGGCCGGCTGATGCCGGTCAATCCGTTCTCGATCTACAAGCGCCTGGCCGACGAACTGGACGTGACGACCAAGCGCATTCGGATCATCACCAAGCAGTTGAAGGTTAAGGGCTGGTACGGAGCGAGCGCAACCGACCTTCAAGCCGTCCTGTCGGCGGATGACAACGAATTTGTGCCGATATCAGACCCGGAGCTTTGGGCCTCGAAGGGCGGGATTGAAGGTGCGATTGCATTCTGGCCGATCGAGAAGCTGATCATCGTTCTGACCCAACTCTATCAGGTCCGGGAGCAGACAAAGCAGGCCATCTACGAGATTACCGGCATTTCCGACATTGTTCGCGGCGCCAGCAAGGCGACCGAAACACTCGGCGCTCAGCAGCTCAAAAGCCAGTGGGGTTCGCTGCGCATCCAGAAGATGCAGCGCATGATCGAGCGGGCCGCGCGCGATCTATTCGGCATGATGTCAGAGGTTATCCCGTCGAAGTTCTCCCCTGAAACACTCCAGAGGATGACGGAAATCCAGTTGGTGCCGACCGAGCAGGATATGACGCCGGTCCAGCCGCAGATTTCGCCCGACATGCCGCCAGAAGCCAAACAGCAGGCCATGGAGCAGGCGCAGCAGGCCGAACAGGCCCGCATGGCGAAGCTCCAGCACATGCAGCAACTCCAAGAGTTGATGAAGCAGAAGATCAACACCTACTATCGCGTGGACGTGGAATCGGACAGCACGATCCGCGCCGACCTGACCAGGCAGAAGCAGGAAGCAACCGAGTTCATGTCGGCGGCGGGCAGCTATTGGGCAACAGTCGGGCCGCTGGTCAAGGAGGGTGAACTGCCGATGGATATCGCGGTGGAAATCTTCTCCTCCATCTCGCGCATGTTCAATCTCGGCAAGTCGGTGGAAGACGCCTTGGACGAGATGATCAACATGGCAAAACAGAAATCCCAACAGCCCCCAGCACCGCCGCCGCCCGACCCTGAGCAGGAAGCCCGCGCCGCTGAGATGCAGGCCAAGACGCAGGGCGCGCAGTTGGACCAGAAGATCAAGACCGACGCGGCCCAGACTGACATCGCGATCAAACAACGCATGGCTGATGCCGATCTGGCCGGCAAGGTTCTGGACCAGAACACGAAGCGCGTGGACCTCCAGATCAAGCAAAAGGAACTGGAAATCAAGGACGTAGACCTTGCGCTGAAGACCAAGCAGCTATTCACGCCACCGACACAGGGTCAAAACTATGGGTGATCGCTACGTCTGGCGTGAAGGCCGATTTGTCAGCCGTTCCACTGGTGAGCCGATGGAGGTTCGCAAAGGCCCTCTGGCCGTGCCGATGATCGCCCCGAGCATGCCGGAATACACCAGCCCGATCGACGGGCGAGTGATTTCGACCCGGCACGACCGCCGCGAAGACCTGAAGCGCAACAACTGCGTGGAAGCCGGCGACATGCCGTCCCCGACAGGAGGGAAAATCAGGAACAAGGCCTTCGCGGCAAAGCGCGGGCTGAAAGTGAGCGAGGAATACCGATGAACGTCGAGAACCTGAACAGCAGCACCGCGCTTTCCACCGGCAACGCTGCCGTCATAGAAACAGCCGACCTTGGCGGCAACGAAGATGCTGCCCTCGAGGCGGTTTGGAACCAGATCGAGCGCGATAACGGCTCGGCTCGGGACGAGGGTGGCAAGTTCTCAAACGGAAATGGGGAAGGTGACGAGGCGGCGAAAGCTGCGGAGACCGACCCGAACGCTCCCCCACAGGAAGGTGAGGGAACGGGAGAGGAGGGCAACGAAGCCGGTTCCTCGACGCTCACGGCAACGGGCGTTCCTCTCCCGGCAAATTGGAACGGCATGGACGGCGATTGGGCGAAGATACCGCCTGACGTTCAGGCCAAGATCGCGGCGCGCGATACCGAAATTCATGCCCGCATGTCGGAGCAGGGCCGCAAGATCAGCGAGTTTCAGCCCTACACCGAAGTATTCGACCGCAACAAGGATTTGCTCTCGGGCAAGAAGATGGAAAACGGCAGCGAGCCTTCAATGGTCCAGGCCGTCGATTTCCTGATGAACGCACAGCGCCGGCTTGATCAGAACCCGATCGCCGGCCTGATGGAAATAGCTGAACGCTATGGAGTGCTGCCGCATCTGAAGGCAGTGTTCAGCGGGCAGATGCAAATTCCCTCCGACCCTCAGCCAGCCGGCATTTCGCCCGCTGATGTTGAGCGGATCGTGAAGGGTGCTCTTACGGAAGACGCCACGGTCAAGGCCGCGAACGACGAACTCAGCCGCTTGACAGCAGACAAGCCGCTGTTTTCCGAAATTCCGGAAGACGACATGGTGCACTTCATTCACAGGGCGCGAACGAAGCTCGGAGATGCCGCTTCCAAGGAAGCCGTATTCAACCAGGCTTACGACATGGCCGTGAACGCGGACCCCGATCTTAGGGCCAAGGCAGCCGCCACCAAGAAGGCCGCTGCAGCCGACCCGAAACGGACGGCGGACGCGAAGCGGGCCAACAGCGTCAATGTGACCTCCACCTCAACGGGCAAGGCGCGGGAGCTCACCGAAGACGAGCTTCTTTCGTCTGTCTATGACGAAATCCAGAACAAGGATTAACGACCATGGCTGGTCCATCCACAGTCTTTACGCAGATGGTTTCGACCACCCTGCGTAATTCCGCGACCGAAGTCGCGGACAATGTGAGCAAGCACAACGCTCTGCTCAACCGCCTGAAGGCAAAGGGCAATATTCGCAATCTCGACGGCGGCACCGAAATTCAGGTTCCGCTCGAATATGCGGAGAACGGCACCTATCAGCGCTACGGCGGCTACGACACGTTGAACACCAACGCGTCGGATGTCATCACGTCCGCGAAATACGATTGGGCGCAGATCGCGCTTCATGTCGTCTCCAGCGGTCGCGAGCTTCGCCAGAACTCCGGGAAAAGCCAGATGATCAATCTGGTGAAGTCGAAGAAGAAGAACGTCCTGCACACCGCGGCGAATAACTTCTCCGTCGACCTGTATTCTGACGGTTCGCTCTCCTACCAGATCGGCGGCCTTGCCAACCTGATCCAGACCAACGGGCAGGGCACGGTCGGCGGCATCGACTCCGGTACGTGGACCTTCTGGCGCAACAAGTTCCGTGAAATCACGGGCTCCAACGCCTACACGAAGGATACCATCCTTGGCGAAATGAACGCTCTCTGGATGGCCCTGACGCGCGGCGCCGACAAACCGGACCTGGTCACCCTCAGTCACGACCTGTTCACGGTCTACGAAGCCTCCCAGCAGCAAATTCAGCGTTACATGGACGCTGACATGGCGAAGGCCGGCTTCCAGACCTACAAGTACAAGACCGCTGACGTGATCTTTGACGACAACACCAACTTCGCGACGAACGCGGAGAAGGGCTACTTCCTCAACACGGACTATCTGTACATCTTCCAGCACAAGGAAGCGCAGTGGTCGCAGGACGAGGAGAAGAAACCCGTCAACCAGGATGCGGTGGTCATTCCGTATTACTGGATGGGCAACGTTGGATGCTCGAACCGGTCGCTGCAAGGCGTCCTGCTCGACGCGGCATAAGGAGACACGAACATGACCGCATTTGTTGGTGCAATCCTCACCGCCACTTTCACCGCAGCCGACCTTACCGGCATCGAAAGCGGCAGTGTTCCCGGCATCGGGGACATCTATGTCAGCCACGACAACAAGAAGTACCGCTTCGTCCAGTACAACGCCGGGGCCGGTGCGGTCGCGGCGGTGGCTGGCAACGTCGCCTACCTCTACGCTCCTTCCGGCGCATCTGCCGGCGCGAGCAATGTCGTGACTTCCGATCTTTCGGACAGTGCTGAAATCGGGGCGGGCGTCCTTCAGGCTGCAATCCCGACCGGTGGCTATGGCTGGATACAGGTTGGCGGCGTTGCCACCCTGACGCCCGCCCTGACTGCCGGTGCTGACGGCGATCCGCTGACGCCTACGGGCTCGACGGATGGCACGTTGGACACGGTTGCCGCGGCGACTGACGCGGTATGTGCATACGCGATCGATGCTTCGGCAAAGATCATCATGTGCGCCTTCCCGCACTAAGCACTCTCGACAATTTGAAAATGGGCAGGGCGGGCTTTCGGGCCCGCCCTTTCCGCATTCGACCATCACCTTCCAAAGGAGGCCAGTTATGGCAGACAATGAAAAGCCCGTAATCCGCGTGATCGGGTTCAAGCAGACATACGAGAAGCACCCCGTACGGGGCACAGACCCGCTCAACGACAACGTTGACGCCCATGGCTTCATCCTCAATGCCGCCGGCAAGCGCATCATGGAGGTTAAGGAAGAAGATTGGGTCGTCTACGCCCCGGCGCACAGCCCTCTCGCCACGCAGAACGTCGAGC
This sequence comes from Mesorhizobium sp. CCNWLY176, assembly GCF_037153935.1. Taxonomy (NCBI): domain Bacteria; kingdom Pseudomonadati; phylum Pseudomonadota; class Alphaproteobacteria; order Hyphomicrobiales; family Phyllobacteriaceae; genus Mesorhizobium; species Mesorhizobium sp. CCNWLY176. The sequence continues at coordinate 152,102 of NZ_JBBBDZ010000011.1, read as the reverse complement.
GTGTCCGCCACATGATCCCCGACCCCGAGCGCGTAGGCGAGGATCACGATGGTTCGAAGCTCGCCTTCATGACCGCCCGATGGTCCCAGATCGAGCCGGCATACAGCGCATGGAAGAAGGGGCAGGAACTCCCTATCCACGGGACGGCTCTCAGCGTCTGGCCGGCGATCAATTCGGAACAGGTCAAGGTCTTCCGCCAGGTCGGCATTCTGTCGGTGGAGGAGGTTCGCGACCTTTCCGAAACGCAGATCAGCCGGGTTCCCCTCCCGAACATGCGCGAACTGAAGAAACAGGCATCGATCTTCCTCGACAATATGGGCGGCGCAGCGGCTGCAGAGCGCGAGGCGCTGAAGGACGAGAAGATTTCGACCCTCGAAGACCGCCTTGCCGAACTGGAGAAGCTGCTCGATACGCGCACCACACCGGCACCACAGCCGGCGGACGTTCCTGATGACGAGGTTGCCGCCCTGCGCGCCGAACTCGACGCCAAGGATATCGAGTACGACAAGCGGTGGGCTGCTCCGAAGCTCCGGGCCGCACTCGCCAATGAGGCGGCGTAATCATGACCGTCCTATCCGTCGCGCAGAAAGTTGCACTGAAAATCGGGCTCGACTCCCCGACGATGCTCATCGGCGCGACGGATCGTGAATTGGAAGAACTGGCGGAGGTGATTTCCAACGCCGCAGAGGTGATTACTGAGGCGTTTGATTGGCAGGCATTGCGCCGGGTCAAGACGTTCACCGGCGATGCTATAGCGGAAAGCTTCACCCTGCCTTCCGACTATGACCGCATGCTGAAAAAGTCTCGCATCTGGTCCAGCCGCTGGCGCTGGGCCATGACGCAGATCACCAACAGCGACGAATGGCTTGAGGCGGAGATTTATCCCTACGTCAACATATCTGGCATCTGGACGATTTTCGGCGATGCCTTCCAGATCAAGCCGATCATGGCGACGGGGGAGACGGCCAAGTTCTTCTACATCACCAATGAAACGGTGGTCGCGGAAGACGCGAGCCTTCACGATGCATTTTCAGCCGATACGGACAGGTTTGTTCTTTCCGAGAAGCTTCTGAGGCTCTGCGCGATCTATCTGTGGAAGCAGGCGAAGGGCCTCGATTTTGCGGCGGAACTCGCTGATTACGAGCAATTAGCGGCGCAACTGATGGACAAGGACGGCGGCGCGAAGCCGACCGTTTCTGGAAATCTTGTCGCATGGCCCGCAAGTTCGAATGTCTGGCCGGGGTCCGTCACGGGATGAAAAGCCAGCTTCTCCAGAAAACAGTTCGGCCAGGTCGATCGCGGACAAGCGACACGATTACGTTGCCGGCGCCGATCGGCGGTTGGAGTACGGCTGACGGGCTTGTGAATGCCGCTCCGGCGACTGCCATGGTGATGGATAACTGGTTCCCGACCAGCACAGGCGCGCGGCTTCGCGGAGGCTCTGTAACCCGAGCTACGATTTCGCTCTCTGCCGCTCCGGTCGTGAGCTTGATGGAATACAGTGCCCCGAGCAACTTCAAGGTGTTCGCTGCCAGCGCTACCGAGATTTTCGATGTAACGTCACCGGGCAGCCCGACCGTTCCGCCGGCGGCGGCAGTATCGGGTCGAACGACCGGATACTACTCCTACGTGAATTTTGCCACCTCTGGCGGGAACTTCCTGACGGCGGTCAACGGGTCCGATCCGCTGCTGCTCTACGATACCGTTGGTGGGTGGGTTCCGATAACGGGAGTGTCTAGCCCAGCAATAACAGGCATCTCAACGTCTGCGCTCTCCTACGTGTGGAACTACCGGAACCGCCAGTTCTTCATCGAGGGAAGCACACTCCGCGCCTGGTATCTTCCCGTAAACAGCATTGCCGGCGCGGCCAACGTCATTGACCTCAACGGCGTTTTTCAGCGTGGCGGCAAACTACTGTTCGGCGCAACTTGGTCGATGAACGCCGGCAACGGCCTCGATGACAAGTGCGTGTTCGTCACCGATCAGGGCGAGGTTGCAGTTTATCAGGGTTTTAATCCCGGCGATGCGAACAATTGGGGTCTTGTCGGACGCTATGACATGACATCGCCCATGGGGTCGCGGGCGTTCTGCCGCGTCGGCGGCGATCTGCTCATAGGTGTGAAGGACGGGATCGTCCCGATATCGTCGGCAGTGAGCAAGGACCCCGCCGCTCTCAGCCTGGCAGCCGTCACCCGAGCCGTTACGCCAGACTGGAAACGGGAGGTTATCGCCCGCTCTACGCACCCTTGGGAAATCGTCAAGTGGCCCGAGAAGTCGATGCTGGTCATCTCGATGCCGTCTTCATCGGCAGGGCAGGACCATATCGCCTATGTCGCCAACGTCGAAACGGGCGCGTGGTGCCGATTTGTTGGCATGAATATCCGCTGCACGGTGCTTTCGAACGGCAGGCTGTTTTTCGGGACCAGCGACGGCAAGGTGAAGGAAGCCGAAATCGGCGGCACGGATGACGGCGCCGGCATCTACTACACTATCATCGGGAACCCGGAATATCTCGGCAACCGGGCAGCAGTGAAGACCCTGCTTCAGGCGCGGGCGACCTACATCGGCTCGACACCATTCGTGGACAAAATCAGCGTATCCACGGATTACAAGATCAACCTGCCGACCGCGCCGAATGCCGCGCCGGATGTCTCACTCAGCGAATGGGACGCCGGCCTTTGGGATGTAGCACTATGGGATGGTGAGGCTCGATCCTCGTCTGTAAGGGCGAAGTGGGTATCGATCGGCCGCACCGGCTATGCGTTCCAGTATCAGGTTCAGGTGACGGGCGGTCTGACGCCGGCCCCGGATAACGAGTTCATCAGCCTCGATCTGCTCTATGAGACGGGCGGTATCGTCGTTTGAAGCCGTTTTGGGGCTATGACAAGCAGGTTGCGGCATGGGTCGCGGCCCGCATCCCCGGCTGCGAAGAAGGTTTCAACACCTGTCGCGCCCTTGGCGTAGCGACTGACGATCTGTCGGCCATGGCTGGCGGCATCGTCTATCACGACTGGAACCCGCGCGCCCAGATCATGGAGCTTTCCGGCGCTGCCGCTACACAACGCTGGCTGACGCGCCCCGTGCTCTGGCAGATGTTTTCCTATCCCTTCATCGGCTGCGGCTGCCAGATGGTGGTCATGCGGGTTTCCGAGCGGAACGAGACGCAATACGGGCGCGGCATCAAGCGCATCCTGAAGGCTTACGGCTTCAACGAAACCCGCATCGAACGGCTCTTTGGCCGCGACGAAGACGGGCTTGTCTACACCCTCACCGATGACGCCTGGCGCAACAACGGCTTCCACAAAAAGGAGTTTGCAGAGTTATGAGCAAACTGACGCTTGAGCGACTGAAGCAAGTCGTTCACTACGATCGCGAAACAGGCATTTTCACGCGACTTGAAGACCATTGGCGCAGCCCCGCCGGCTTGGAGGCGGGGTATCTCCGTCCCGATGGATACCGGACAATCACGGTAGACGGAGAACGACATCTCGGGCATCGGCTCGCCTGGTTTTATGTGACCGGGGCGTGGCCAGCCGATCAGATCGATCACATGGACAGGAACCGCGGCAACAACCGGTTTGCAAACCTTCGCGAAGTGACGATTGCCGAGAATGGCCTGAACCGCTCGTCCCGCGCCGGGTCGTCCAGCCGTTATCCCGGCGTGAAATTCCGCAAGGATCGGGGTCGCTGGACGGCTCGCATCTCATTGAATTTCAAGCATTACAATCTTGGCTGCTTCGATACCGAAGAACAGGCCTACGCCGCATATCGAGCGGCCAAGATCAACCTTCATGGCGTTGAACTCCCGGAGGCCGCATAATGTCGAAACCCCGCGCACCCGAGCCGCCAGATCCGATGAAGACGGCGCAGGCCCAGACCGGCACGAACATTTCGACTGCCACGGCCAACTCCATTCTGGGCAATGTCAATCAGATCACGCCATACGGCAATTTGACCTTCAACCAGACGGGGCAGCAGTTCGTCGCAGACGCCAACGGCCAGTCTTATTGGAAGTCGCCGGACGGCAAGTATCAGACGAACGCGCCGGGTATGGTCAACACGAACGCGCCAGGAACGACGAAGAAAGAGCCGATCTACGGCCCGACGAGCCGCGACGGCAAGCGTCAGGTCATCGGCTACAAGGACGTGACGACTGGCGGCGGTTCGAGCTCGTCTGTTCCTACGGGCTGGACGCAGGTCAACGGCCAGTTGGTCCCGCAGTATACCGCGACACAGACGCTTTCGCCCGAGCAGCAGAAGATTTTCGAGCAGACGCAGGGCGCACAGCTCAATCTAGGGACGCTCGCCAACCAGCAATCCAAGTTCCTCACCGATTACCTTGGAAAGCCGTTTTCGCTCAACGGTTTGCCGGCGGGTGGCAATGCCAACAGCCTGACGATGCCGAACTATCAGCAGTTCGGGAAAGGTCCGGGGCTCCAGACCGACATCGCCAACGCGGGCAAGATACAGTCGAGCTTCGGCGGTAGCGGCGCAATTACAAACACCTACAGCACGGACTTCTCTAAGGACCGTGATAAGTACGAGAACGCGCTTATGACGCGCCTCAACACGCAAATTTCGCGCGATCGAGAGGCAAATGAAAGCTCCCTGGCCAATCAGGGCATCCGGCTCGGGTCATCGGCTTATGGAGCGAGCCAGGACGATTTCAGCCGTGGCGTAACCGACGCTCGTCTTGGTGCAATTCTGTCTGCCGGCCAAGAGCAGTCTCGCATGGTCGGGCTAGAAGCTGACAGGGCCGCGTTCCAGAATGCGGCGCAGCAGCAAGGCTATAATCAGGCGATGGGCCGCGCTGGTTTCTCCAATCAGGCACAACAGCAGCAATTTGGCCAGAACGCCACCAGCGCCGGGTTCAGGAACGATGCGCTCCAGCAGGGCTATCAGAACGACCTCACGCGGACGCAGGGCAATAATGCGTTGCAGGATCAGTCTCTCAACGCCCAGCTTGCGCGCTTCAATGCCCAGAACACGCAGCGCAGTCAGGCGATGAACGAAGCGTTTGCGGCGCGAAACCAGCCGCTGAACGAGATCAGCTCGCTTCTGTCGGGCTCGCAGCTGACCGCGCCGAATTTCATCAACGCGAACATGCCGACCATCCCGACGACTGACGTGGCCGGCCTGATCAACAAGAATTATGACCAGCGTCTGGGCGCGTGGCAGCAGAACAACGCCAACTCGCAAGGGTTGCTTGGTGGTCTGTTCGGTCTCGGCTCTGCATTCCTCGGCAACCCGGCGTTGATGCCTTCCGACAAGCGTCTGAAGAAGGACACGACGAAAGTCATGGACCTTGACGACGATGGCACCGGCCTGTGGACGTACCGGTACAAGGGTGAAGATAAGTCCGCGCCGAAGCGTATCGGCCTCATGGCTCAGGAAGTCGAGAAGAAGAACCCCGGCGCGGTCGTCACTATGCCGGGCGGTTACAAGGCCGTTGATTACAAAAAGGCCCTGACCGGCCTGATGGCAATGGGGGCGCGCTGATGGCTATCGAAAGCTACATCTTCGGCAAGGGCCAGAAGTATGCCACGCCGCAAGAGCTGGCGCGCGCTCGTGCCATCAACGAGGCGCTGTTGGCAGAGGCAACCAACGGCGTACCCCGCAATGTCGGTGAGGGCTTGGCTTCACTCGGCAAAGCTCTTTCGGGCCGTTGGGGAATGTCGTCGCTCGCCAAGCGTGAGAAGGAAGGCCGGGAAAGTGCCGCCGCAGCTTTCAACCCGATCGCAGCCGCGCTGGGTGGTGGCAGTGCCTTCCCGCCCGCGCCGAAGGCGTCGAATGCAGTAGCTGAAGCGCTTTCCGGCAAGACTGCCAAGGCCGACAATCCGAACCTGCCGAGCCGTCTCGACTTCGCGCGCTCGGATGCGGAGCCGGCAAACCTATCAGGCAACAAGGAAGCGTTCGTTTCCGCACTGATGCCGGCTGCTATCGAGGCATCACAGCGGACAGGCGTCGATCCCCGTCTTATCGTGGCTCAGGCCGCGCAAGAGACGGGTTGGGGCAAGAGCGCACCCGGAAACAACTATTTCGGCATCAAATCCCATGGGCAGGGTGGCGGACAGACGTTCACCACGCACGAGGTGATCAACGGCAAGCGCGTCAAGATCAATGACAGCTTCCGCCAGTTCGCTAGCCCCGGCGATAGCGTTGCCGGATATGCCGATTTCCTCCTGAAGAACCCGCGCTACAAGCCGATGATGCAGGCTCAGGGCCTTGATGCTCAGTTGCAGGCTCTTGGGGCTTCTGGCTATGCCACTGACCCGAACTACGCCAACTCGGTCGGCGCTATCGCTCGAAGCCTGCCGATGCCTGGCGGCGGCGCGGCGGCGGCAACGCAGGCCATGGCGACAGGCGGACAGATGCCGCAGGCACCGGTTCAGGTCGCCAGCCTTGACCCCTCTGCCGGCATGTCTCAGGCAATGCCGCCCATGCCGCAGGAGTACGCCGCAACGGGTATGTCGCAAGAGCAGTGGCAGCGGATGAACGCGCCGCAGGGCGCTGTTCCACCCGCACCGCAAGGCCCTTTGAGCGATATCGCCATGCAGCCGCCTCAGCAGGGCATGCCGCCGCAGGCTGCCCCGCCCCAGATGCTCAGCAGCAACCAGCCGATGGGCGGTCAGCCCATGCCGATGATGCCGCCGGCAGGCACTCAGATGGCACAGGTACAGCCGCCACAAGGTGGTCAGGGCTTCCCGCCAGCGCCGCCGGTTCCCGCCGCTCAGCAGCAGCAGCCAATGCCGGAAATGGCGGGAAATGGTCCGCAGCCACAGCAGGGCGGCATTCCCCTGCAAACGCTTTACCAGACACTCAGCAATCCTTGGCTGAGCGAGGATCAGAAGGCTGTGATCTACGGGGAAATCGAGCGCCAGCAGCAGGCGGCGGACCCCATGCGTCAGTTGCAATTGCAGAAGATGCAGCGCGAACTCACCTCGCCACAAAAGAACTGGCAGAAGCTGGACGACAACACGCTCTATGAGCCCGCAACGGGTGAAATCAAGAAGATCACACCCGGCGAAGAAGCTGCGATGTTTGGCGGCAACTCAGTTGAGGCTCAGGGCTTGAACTATCTCGTCCGCACCAACCAGTTGAGCCGCGATCAGGCTGCCCAGCTCGCCGCCGGCAAGACGATTACCAATCCGGCGGACGGCTCGATCATCTTCCTTACGCCTCAGGGCGTTTTTGGTCAGCCGGCAGGCGGTGGCGCAGCTCAGCCGATCGCGCCGAACCAGCCGCCACAGGCTCAGCCTTCGCAGGGTGGTCAGCCTGCGCCGCAGCAGGGCCAGCAGAACGCACCGCAGCCTCTTAATGCGCCGACGCGGGACGGCCTTCTCCAGATCACGCCGCCAAAGCCCGAGAAGGAAACCGAGTCTCAGCGCACCACAAAGTCAAAGGTGGATACGGCTTTCAAGACCATCACGGGCGAATTGGATCGATATGCCGAACTGGTCGGGAAAACCGGCATCGAGGCAATGCCTGGAGAGGCAAAGGACAATCTGAACACGGTGCGACAGGGCATCATGTTGCAGATGAAGGAGCTGTTCAATCTTGGTGTTCTGAACGGTCCCGACCTGAGCCTTATGGAGCGTATGATCTACGATCCTGTCATTGACCCGCTGAAGGAAGGCGGGCTTGCGAACCTGCCGAGCCAGCTTTTTACGGGTGCATTCGGCGGAGCCGGCGACCGGGCCCGAAACAGCGTGTCGGAACTGAAGCGCATGCTGGGCAACATCAAGCAATCCACGGTTGGAACGACGACTGCCCCGCCACCCCCTCAAGGTGGAGCGGGACAGACATCCGGCGGTCTGAAATGGAGCATTGAACCATAATGCCGACTTTGAACATTGGCGGTCAGCGCATCCGGGTTGAAGATAGCTTTCTGAGCCTTTCACCGGAGCAGCAGAGCGCGGCGGTGGAAGAAATCGCCCGCTCTCTGCCTCAGCAGACTGGCCCGCGTCCGCAGCATCCCGAGTTCGATGGCAGGCTTGTGCCTGGCTACAATCCGAAAACCGGTCTTGTTGACCGGGGCGCGATTGACGAGGCCGGGGCCTTTGCCCTGTCCACGGTCAACGGCGTCCCGATCGCTGGCCCGATGCTGCATGCCGGCGCCAAGGCTGCCGCTGCCGGCCTTGTGACCCCGTTCTCCGATCAGTCCTTCGGCCAAAACTATGCCGACATGGGCAGGCGTTCCGAGAACGTCCGTGAAGACAATCCCATTGCATCAACAGCCGGCGCGGTTACCGGTGCGGTCGCCGGCACTCTGCCGATGATAGCCGCGGCGCCGGCTGCATTTGGTGTTGGGCTTCCGACCATGGGCGGGAGAGTGCTTGCTGGCGGGCTGAGCGGGGTTGGCATCGGTGGAGCAGATAGCGCGGTTCGGTCAGGTGGGGACTTGGATCAAACGGCGTGGGGGGCTCTCGCAGGTGGAGCCGCCGGGGCTGCTGGCCCTGTCGTCGCTCCGATCATCGGCAGGGGCGTCAAGACGGTCGCTGACAAGCTGCTGAACAGCCGCCTTGCCAAGGCTACAGGCATGGACAAACGGGCGCTCGCGCTCATGTCCACCGCCGCCGAGCGTGACGGGCTGCATACTGCCGCTGTTCAGTCACGGCTTGCCGATCTTGGCCCGGAAGGCATGATACTGGACCTTGGCCCAAACCTTCGCGGTCAGGCAGCCGCGCTTGCTGCGATGCCGGGAGAGGGAAAGGAAGTCGTCAGGTCAGCGATTGGCGCGCGCGATGCCGCCGCCAACCGCCGCATTCTCCAGACGCTTGACGACACGCTTGGGACAGCCCCCATTCCCTCTCGAGTTGATGCTGGTCTCCGCGCAAATCAGAAAGCCTTGTCGCCGGCTTACCGGGAAGTGTTTCAGGAAGCTTCCCCGGTCGATTCCGCGCCGATCGCGCAGTTTCTTGACCGCGAAATCCAGACAATTCGCGGCGATGCGCAAAAGGGCCTGCGACAGGTGCGCGGGATGCTGAACCGTGTCGGGGCCGATGAGTTGGACAGCAACCCGGTAGTGCTGTTCGAAACCCGGCAGGCGATTGATGGACTTCTGGAAACGGAAGCCAACAGCAAGGTCATTGAAGCCCTGTCGACGGCACGTCAGGCCATTGATGATCAGCTTCGCGTCTCGGTCCCTCGCATAAAGGAAGTGGATGCGAGCTTTGCCGAACTGGCGCGCCAGAGGGAGGCAGTTGGCCGTGGGCAGCAGGTTCTTGCCAGCGGTCGCGAAGCGCCTCGCCCTGCCGAGCTCATTGACGAGGTGCAGCAAGGCGCTTTGCCGCAAGGCATGCAGATCGGCCCGTCCGCCGTCCCCATGCGTCTCCGTCAAGGGGCGCGGGCTGAAATTGAGCGGATTGTCGGCACGAAGGCCAATGACCGCGTTGCCCTCAAGGATCTGATCAAGGGCGAAGGCGATTGGAACCGCGAGCGCCTGGCAACACTTTTCGATGAGGACCGCGCTGACCAGATCGTCAAGCTTCTGGAGCGTGAAAGCCAATTTGCAGACACGTCCGGTATCGTGACGCGAAACAGTGAAAGCCTGGCGCGTCGAGAGGCGATTGACGACCTTACGGGCAAGCGCGGCGCTGATTTCTCGACGCGAGATGCCTACTCGGCAGGCGGCGTCCCTGCAATTGCGCGCTCCGCAGCGGTGAAGGGCACTGACGCGGTTCTGGAAGCCCTTCAGGGAGTGCGGGACAGCAAGGCTCAGGCGGACTTGGCGCGAGCAATTACCGGCAAGGACAGCGCGGTTCTGGATGCCCTCATGAAGGCAACAGCCGGCTCAAACATCGCTCAGTCAAAGATCGATCGTGTTGCGCGAGCGCTGCTGCTCTCGTCCGCCGGTGGTGTTGGCCGCTGACTTGTGGTCCCAGCACATGGCAATAGCCATCAGTCCGCCGACGAACAGTCCGCCGAACAATGCGCCATAGGCGAAGTCAGCACTAAAACTGCCCTGCAAACTCGAAACGCCCTGATGAATTGCCGCCAGGACGGCGACGGTAATCACGGCAGCGATGATCTGAAGCGTAGCGCGCATCCCGCACAAATAACCGATTTCCCAACGGTTCGAAAGAGCCGCCTCATTCTCATGGAGAAAGTGATGTTTAAGTCCGGCGGAGAACTTCTCAAAGGGAAGACGTGGACCATGAACGGCCTCGGCCCTACACCTTGTGAGCAGCCCGGAGGCTATCGATTGCTTGATGCGATCGGAGCCTGGCTATTTCGCGCACTTTCTCGTTCAGATTGGCGTCACCGCCAACGAATTCTGCACCGTTCAAGTCGCGATCGATCTGCATCGTGAAATATTCCAGTGCAGCGTTCTTGTCGTTGGTGTTCCTCAAGATGAAGTCCAAGGCAATCGTAGCCAGCAATCTGCCCGCCATGGCCTCGCCGCGCACGTCTGCGATCTGTTCGGATATTTTGTCCATCGTATCCACCTCCCAACCCGGGCTGATCATGAAAGCCTGCTGGTAAAAAGTCGAGTCCCCCGAAAATCAGAACTGTTGCCGTCCCACCGGGGCGGCTTTTCTCATGGAGAACAGCCCATGCCACGTGTAAATGGCGTCTACGCCGAACCGCCCGGTACAAAAGGCGTTCCAAACACGGTCATCGAGAGCGGAAAGTACAACACTTTCATCGATGATCTTGTGCAGGATGCGAACACGGTGCGACCGATCCTGGCCGGCGGCACCGGGGCAACCACAGTTATCGGTGCAGCGGATGCTCTGGCGACTGTTTCCTCAAATATCGCGGCTGCCGCCACGACGAACCTTGCCAGCGCTACCGGCGTGGTGGTCAGCGTCACAGGCGCCGCGACCATCACCAGCTTTGGAACCGTCTCGGCAGGTTCTGAGCGCGTCCTGTACTTCACCGGGGCCAGCACCATCGTGCACAACGGCTCCAGCCTGATCTTGCCAGGGTCGAACAATATCCTGACCGAGAACGGCGACGTGATCACGTTCCGGTCGCTCGGCTCGGGGAACTGGCGCTGCACTGGCGTCCAGAAGCGAAACACGCCGCAGATTGCCGGCTTCCGCAACAGGGTCATCAATGGTGACTTTGAGGTCTGGCAGCGCGGGACCAATCTTGGAACTTCCGGCTCGGGCGGCTCCAGCTTGGCCCTCTCTCTTATGCAGGCCGATCGGTGGGCCGGCGTAATCCAAAGCCCGAACCCCGGCACCGGATCGAATGCCATCAATCTTTCCCGACAGGCTCACACTTTCGGCCAGGCGACAGTTCCAGGCAATCCACGGTTCTTCCATCGCCTTCAGGTGACGGGCGTCCAGAGCGGCGCAACCAATTCCGCCGTCTACCTTGAACAGAAGATTGAGCGCGTCGACACCTTTGCGGCAAAAACGGTCACGCTCACCTTCTACGCCAAGGCGGCGTCCACTACGACTTGTGCCGTTCAACTCACGCAGAATTTCGGCACTGGTGGCGGGTTTTCTGCCTCAGTGCCGGTTGCCCCGAATGGTACGGCGACATTCACCCTGACGACTTCGTTCCAGAAGTTCAGCTTTACATTCAGTGTCCCTGCGGTGAACACGAAAACGCTTGGAAGCGACGGGAACGACCGGCTTTCCCTCTTTTTCGTCCTGGCCCAGCAGAGCGGGACATTGCTCGGCAACGCCTACGGTTCTGTTGGGAATTTCGCTACCGCAACCTATGACATCTCGCGTGTGTCTCTGGTCGAAGGCGATCTGATGGGGGATACCGACCCGTTTTCGCCGCGCGCGCTCCAGCAGGAAATTTCGCTCTGCCAGCGCTACTATTTCAACACCTATGCGGACGGAGTGTCACCCGGGGCCCTCTCTTTCCCCGGCTCCTATTCGTGGAATGTTGTCTCAGCGAGTGGCGGTGTGACCACCGCAAAATTCCCGGTTCAGATGCGGCTCATGCCATCTCTGACGAGCTACAACCCCTCTACAGGAGCAACAGGCACGGCGCGCGATACGACTGCCAACGCCGACAGAACGTTGACGTTCGGTTCCATCAGCCAAGGCGGCTGTTACCTCGCGGTCGCCAGCGGCACGGCGGGAAACGCGCTCGCCGTCCATGTCGTTGCAGATGCGGAGTTCTGACCATGATCGAACAGGCAAAATTCACTGAAGCCGGCGATATCCTGGCGGTGATCGGCGGCGAGACTGTCACTGTCCCCAATTTTCCCGGCAACCGCCACCGCGACATGCTGGCTGCATGGGAAGCCGAAGGGAACACGATCGAGCCATACGCGCCGCCGTCACCCTCGATTGATCCGAACGACTACCCGCTGTCTCCCTATCAATTCCGGGCCATGCTCAAGATTGCCGGCATTGAAGGCACGATCATCGAGGCGATCGACGGCATAGCCGATCCGGCAGCGCGGGCCGTGGCTCAAGCGAAGCTCGACTTCGCCTTGTCCTACCAGCGCGCCGATCCTCTCTTTGCGGTGATCGCGCCGATCGTCGGCATGACCGACGCGGAGATTGACGCCCTGTGGCTTCAGGCGAAAGACCTGTAGGCCCTCAACTCTCCCCAAAATCCGAAACCTGAAATCGCGCCGATCTATCGGCGGGAAAGGACGCGCCATGACCTGGCGTCTTGCAAAGAGCCTTGAAACCCTGCGCGCGCAGATCAACGCGCTTTCGCCAAACCGATCGAAGATCAGCGACGGCACGATTGGCGATGCCGCGCATGCTTCGCGCTCGTCGGATCACAATCCATGGGTGAAGGATGGGAAAACCGGCATCGTTACCGGTATGGACCTGACCCACGATCCGGCGCACGGCATCGACAGCGAAGCCTTGGCGGATGCGCTGCTCGCTTCCCGGGACAGTCGTATCAAATACGTCATCAGCAACAAGAAGATTGCCAGCGGCTCGGATGGTCCGTCGCCGTGGAAATGGCGGCTCTACACCGGCAAAAACCCGCACAATCACCACGTCCATCTGTCGGTGAAGCCCGACAAAGCATCCTACGACAGCACCAAGCCGTGGGCGATCGATCTGAAGGTTTCGCCGGCGGCGGTCGCGGCACCAGCCACCAAGCCGAAAAACCCGGTTCTGGTGAAAGGCAGCAAGGGCGCGGACGTGAAGCGCCTGCAAGGGCTACTCGGGCTCGCCACTGACGGGGCATTCGGCCCGAAGACAGAAGCGGCGGTCGTCGCCTTCCAAAAGACCTACAATCTCGTCTCGGACGGCAAGGTCGGGCCGCAGACATGGGATGAGCTTGCATACCAAGCCGCCGTTGCAGCGCAGCGTCAGGCGCAGGCTGCGGCGAGCCCCATGACCTTTACGGCCAACAACTCGACGCCCGCCAAGCCAACCGGCGGCTGGCTGGCCTTTCTCGGCGCAATCCTTTTGATGTTCAGGAGCAAGAAATGAGAACCGTCAATCAACCGACGCTCGCGCCGACGCGCAAGCTCACCGCGGCTGTCGTTGCCGGTGCGGCGCATTCCATCCTTGGGCTGCTGCTCAGGAACATGGCGCCCGAATGGTACGACCCGGAAGTGATGGCCGCAACGCTGCCGCTGGTCATCTTCGCCGCCGGCTACGTCATCAAGGACAACCCAAATGCTTGAAAAGCTGCTTTCCCTTTTCGCGGGTGGCAACGGCTACCTGATCGGCGGCGGCGCGGTCTTTCTCCTGTGGCTGATCACCATCCTCAAAGCCGTCCTGTGGGGCGCGGGGCGTGAGCGCGAGAAACAGGCCGGTGACAAGCTCGCCGCAGCCGAAGAACGCCTTGAGATGGATCGCGAAGCCACGGCAGCCGAACGCCAGGCCGCAGGCATGAGCGACGACGAGGCGCGCAAGGAGGCCATGCGATGGGCAGAGCGCTGATCCTGTCAGCTTTCCTTGCAGGTTGCGCCAGCTTTCCCGCGCCGGTCGAAAACCCACGGCAGGTCTGGTGCGACCACAATTCCCCACGCCGAGACGCCACGGCAGACACGCCGCGCGCCGAACTGGACGAGATCAACACGCATAACGCCAAGGGCGTTCGGTGGTGCAATTGGAGGCCCTGAGCATGGATGAAAACCAAGAGCCGGCCCGCCGCATGGTGGAGCTCCCGACGAAAACGCGCGAGTTCCTTTCTGAACTCAGCCCAGATGACATCGCCACCATCAAGACCGGCCTGCCGATCATCCGTATGATTGTTGGCTTCGGAAAGGTGACGAAATGGCTCGCCATAACCACGATCGGCATTGCAGTCGGGGCAGTCATGTTCTGGGAATCGGTGACGAAAATCCTGGGTTGGTTCCGTCCGCCGCCAGCCTAATCGCGATGGACAGGCTTGGCATTCACTTTCTGGGCAATTTCCGTCAAGTTATACCAGTGGGGGCTGTTGCAACTGCGATGGAGGAGCGATTTGCAACGGCGATATACGAGAGTGATGGACGAAAAGAGCTCGTTCTTGCGCGATGTCTGCAAGAGGCTGCGCCGCGAATTCGGCCATCCAACCGGTAGTATGCAGGGGATGGAAATTGCCAACGATATTCTTGCGTTGTTCGAATCCGGAATAACGGACGAAGAATCGCTGTTGAGCGCCTATCGTGCAAGCCATCCGAAACACCGCCCTCATTCGGGAGGTGCGGCATAGCCATCGTCGGGCTTTCCAACGCTGGGGCCGCGCTCACAGCAACTGTCCAAGCCTTGGCGGAGGATCGATCGCGAAGACCGCCCGAACCTACATCATCCCAAAAACGGGATAGGCGATCATTTTGCTGATGTCATATAAAAGCCCGCCGCTCCGAAAGGGGTGGCGGGCTAGCCTGTTAATGACCTCGACCGAATGTGTGTTGATTCGATAATTTATTGGTCGGAATCGAAGCGTCTGTCCGTCCAAAACGTCGATTGGGCCGAACGGATTTCAACCAATGCTTCGTCATACGCTTCACGATTTTTCTCAACCAAACTCGCGAGTTGCTTAACTAGCAGTTCTCCATCATCATTGCGGTCAGGACGGCGTTCAGCAAGTGCTGGTTGCATGGTCATAGGGCTGGCTCCGTTTTTCGAGTTTTATCCCGACATTATTTTATTAACAAATGTTCAACGATATGGCCACCAAAACGTTCAAACGTCCTGACATAGAATGTCCCGAGATAGTAATTGGTATAGTATCGCCGGTAGGTACCGACGTCACTGGAGTAATTTCCGCGCTACATTCGTCATTTAAAAAAATGAATTATGATATTTACCATATAAAGCTCTCAAAAATAATGGGAGATATCGCTAAACCGCTGTCATATAATAAACTTGTTGAGAGTAACAAGTACAGCCGGATAAATAGTTACATTGATTTTGGTAATTATTTGAGAGAAAACCTTGGAAATGATATATTATCTGCAATGGCTATTGCAAGTATCGTTGAAAATCGACTATCAGATAAGTTAAACAAAGGATTTGAGCGCAAAATATACATCGTTGATCAATTAAAGACTGAAGATGAACTTCATCTACTCAGTGAGGTCTATGGCAAATCTTTTTTTCAAATCTCCGTGTACTCCGCTCGTGATATTCGCGTCGACAATTTATCGAAAGCCATGGCTCACGACGAAAAGCGCGGGGATCGCAATGCGTTTCGTGACAAGGCTGAGTTCCTGGTGGTTAGAGACGAGGATGAGCGTGACGTTCCTCACGGTCAAAAAGTCGGCAAGATTTTTCAATATGCCGACTTGGTTTTGAATGCTGACAAGGTCGACGACCTCAATAAGATTGATCGCCAAGTGGATCGGTTCGTTGATCTCCTTTTCGGCTCCAACCGTTACTCGCCGAACAGGCTAGAGTACGGAATGTTTGTAGCTCATTCCGCCGCGCTAAGAAGCCTCGATCTTTCCCGCCAAGTCGGCGCAGCAATCTTCCGAAGTTCTGGTGAAATTGCTTGTCTGGGTTCAAATGAGGTTCCCAAAGCCGGCGGTGGGACATACTGGGCCGACGATATCTTTGATGCTCGAGAATACAAATTACATGGCGACAGCAATGATGCTCGCAAAGAAGAGCTTCTCAATGAAGTGCTTGAAATAGCTCTTGGAAAAGGGTTCCGATTGGGTGAAGAGAAGACGAAACAATTGGAACGCTCGCAGTTTATGGACGCTCTGGAGTATGGCCGAATAGTTCATGCTGAGATGTGTGCACTTAGTGATGCTGCCCGACTTGGTATTCAGGTGGTAGGAGGAACAATTTACTGTACCACTTTCCCCTGTCATATGTGCTCTAAGCACATCGTGGCCTCGGGTATCGCAAAGGTAGTGTTTTTGGAGCCTTATCCGAAGAGCCTCACATCCGATTTACACTCAGACTCCGTGAAGATCGAAGGATCGTCACGCGGTATCTATGAGAAATATCCATCGGTTGAATATGTGCCGTTCTTCGGCATCACACCGCGTCGTTACCGCGAACTATTCGCCCGTTCGAAGCGAAAGCAGAAAGGACGCTTTGTTGAATTTCAGGGTGACACACCTCGTCCAATAATTTCCATGATCGCTCCATGGTATATGCAACGAGAGAGCGAAATAATTGATCTGGCTCAATTATCTATTTCTGCCTTCATCAATCAGGTTTGGTCGAGAAAACCGGCATAATCACTCCATATCCGGCACTTCACCGGCCACAAACAGCGTCGTGGGCTCGCCATACTCTCCGACGGTCGGGTTTGCCTCTCGGCTCCAGGCGATGACACCGGCATGCTTTCCCGCCAGTCCCTTCGCCGTTCTGATCGCGCGGTCCTCGGTCTGCTGCTCCATTGGATCGAACGCCGGCTGAAGCTCGCCTTCCTCGTCTCGGTCGAATGCCATGACGACGATCAGCTTCGGCGCTTTCTGCCGCGGTAAGGTGTTATCGGACATGATCAGCCGGCTGCCGCGTGTCTACGAGTCGGGGGGATATCCCGAGCCAATAGATCGCCCAGAACTAGCGATGTTTCGCGCAAGAGCTTTTTGATCTCAGCGGCGGGCATTTTTTCGAGATGTTCGGCGGCGTCCAGAAGCTCGACAACCAGTTCAACACCTCGGGCGTGAAGTTGTGGCATCGCATCCTCCAACGAGAGGCCGACGCGACTTGGGCGACTTGGGGGTCTTCGCGCCGGCCATGCAGCCGACGGGGGTCAGGCTACTCAACCACATAATCACCGAATCTCCTGCCGTGCCAGTGAATTTGGAGGGAACATTGCCGCAAGGCGAGCGTTTGCCTCCTGCCGCTAATTTCTGGGATTATGCGAGGAGCGGAAACCGCCGGCGTTCACTCACTCCCCGGCGGCATAGAGCCCGCCTTCGCTGCCCTCGCGACGGCGGGCTTCTTACCGACGGCTCCGCTTCGTCATTGTGTTTTTCGGACGCGCGTCACCGATGGTCTTGGCTGACAATTCCAGTTCGGCGGTGTCTGGAACCTTATCCTTCGCCCACCCTTTGCAGCAGGCTTCCACCGCGGCCACATCGGCTTCCCGCCAGACGTCGCATATGTCGGAATTGTCTGGTCCTTCTCCTTCAAAGCCCAGAATATCCCAGCCTTCCATGGCGTATTGCGCTTCCGCCGCCTGAAGTGGTGTCACGCCGGCCTTGTCGAACACCGCTTGCGCTGCAAGCAGGCCCCGAACGATTTCTTCCGGGTTTGCACCTGGGATATGGATTGTGATCGACATTGTCTCACCCCTTCCTAAAAGCCCGGCACCCTGTCTTTCTCTGATTCTTCGCGATGTTCGGTGGAGCAATACCAGAGCGTGCCGTTCCGAGTATTCACGCCGAACGGCGCGACCTTTCTGCAACCGCTGCTGTGGTCGCAAAGGTGGTTCTCGATCTGCCTTGGGGCAGTCTGCTGTCTGGCCGTGAGATTTTCGTCCGACATGGTTCAGACCAGCGATTTTGGCTTGCGGTCCTGGCGGTCGAGCTTTTCCTGAAGGTGTGCGTTCAAGACCATCTGTTCCTTCAGGGCTTTCATCATATCGCCGCCGTGCAGACGAACGAATTTCTCGGCGGTGGTCTGCAGAATAGCCTCTTGCCGAGCATCAAGCGTGACAATGTGGTCCATGGCGGGACCTCCTGTTAGGCATGGACTCCATAAGAACAAAATGAGAACATAGAGTCAAGTCAAGCCTTTACCCGAAAGCCTGGAGAGAAATGCCCGATACCAGCGGAGCCCGTAGACGTGGGACGGAATGGACGCTGGCCCATGCCAACGAACTGCGTCACCTGATCCGCATTCGCTGCGGAACGTGCAAGATCCAGCGCCATTACTATCCAGGCGATCTATGGAAGCTTTACGGGAACATCGAGCTTGAGCGCGTTGTCAGTAAGATGTTCTGCGAAAAATGCGGCAAGAAAGAATACCTAGACATCGATACGGTCCACCCGACCGCTTCTGAAATCGTGAAAGAGAAGATCAGGGTTCGAACGCTGGTGGAAATCCGGTGGATTCGCCGGCCAGTTTGGCGCGATGACGACATGCCGCCTTAAAACAGGGAAGGTTGCTCTGGCGGCTCTGAAACGCCCTGCGGAAACTTGATCTGCGTTGCCGGCTTGCCCACGATTATCAAGGCATCGTCAGGCACCGGTCGCTGGAGTTTCTTGGCAACCGGCCAGGGCGCGGTAAGCCAAAGCTCGATTTCCTCTTCGGTCGTTAAAATGACCGGCATGGCCTTTTCGTGGATCGGTCCGACGACGCCGTTAGGTTGCGTAGTCAGGAAGCCGTACAGCTCGAAATCGCCAGGGCCGTCCTTGACCTTCCGGACGCCCTGCCACCGCGTCCAAAGGCCAGCAAAGAAGAACAGCGGGCGGCTTTCGTCGCGCGCGAACCAGAAATTCCGCTGGATACCTGTCTCCGGGTCTTTGTCGCCCGGAGTAGGTGATGGTTCGGCAAAGCTCGTCACCGGGACGACGCAGCGATTGCCGATGTCCAGATACTGCTGCCAGTGGGAATATTGGGTTTGGCGGATATTCGTCGTTCCGTAGTCCGCCTTTCCCTTCACGCGCTCGATCGGCGTCGGCATGCCCCAGAGCAGGTTTGCGACCTCGCGCTCACCGTCTGGCGCGTTGCGGACCACAGGGGCTGGGGTGTTTGGATAGATATCGATCGACGGCGGCAGGTTGCCGGATAGGTCGCGCAGCGTGCGCGTCAACTCACGTATGGCCTGCTGCGACGTGGTGATGTTGTACAGATTGCACATCGCGCGAGACTGCCCGCAAAACGGTTGGCGGGCAAGCAGGCAGCTAATGGCGCGCAACACCGATATCAGGGCGAACCTCAGTCATAACCGTGTTTCTTACTCCATTCTGCCAATTCGCGGTCAAGGGAGGCTTCGTCATCGTCTGCTGGTGGGCTGAAATTCCAGCGATACGTGCCATCAGGCAAGATATCCAACGATAGCGGTTCAAGTCCCGCTGATCGCAGAGCGTTCACAACGGTCTTGATATCTGATGCTCGAAGGCGAGGGCGGTTCGTATTTGTGGTCACAGCCGAAAATCTTCTTCGTCAATGGCGTTACTAGAGCAGTCTGACGTGGCTGGAATGATGAGAACCGTGACCGCGCCAAGCTTGACTTCGACTCGCACACCCTCCTTGCGAGCCGCGCGCATGATGGCCCGCAATTGATTTTCAGGAAGTGCTATTGAGCGTGACATGGAACCCTTGGGGTATCTATTCGCCACCGTCGACAGCCTGTCTTGGGCGTCCACGGTGGTTACTCGCTATTCGATCCGTCGCCTTTGTCCCTACTCATATAGCGCCTGAGTTTCCAGTCCTCGCCTTCCTGATCAGTGCTTGCGGTCAGACCTCCTCAAGCTCATATGGTTCAGGAGCGGCAATCGTGTCGATGCGTCTAATCTCGGTCCCGGGGATAAAGTCATCGAGCGATACGGCTGCAAACGTATCGTATTCCCGGTTGTAGGAGCGCACGAACTCCGGTGCGCGCTTCTCGACGTGGTCTAGAAGCAATTTCCCCTCCAGCACCGCAAGGAGGATCGAAGATATCAGATCATCGCGCATGTGCCGGGGAAACGCCCGAGAGATAACCTTGCTCACGTGGGCATAGACCACATCAGGCGAGTACCGCACCGTGTTGATTGATTGTTTCTTTTGCCGCCTATCGCGATAGTACTGTCGGTTTTGCTCGACATGTGTTCGGTTATATTGCCTATTGTATTCACTCAATCGCTCTCGACAATCCTTACGATACTGGCGCATGCGAGCTTTTATGTGCTCTCTATGTTTCTCTCTATAAGCCTTTTTATCGGCCAGCTCTTTTTCCCTATTCCTCTCCGAATAGGCTTTTCGTTGTCGCTTGCCCTTTTCGGTAGCACGGTATCTTTGTTGCGCCGCAGTGGCCTTTTCACGATTATTTCTCTGCCAAGCGCGACCTTCTGATCGCTTCCGTTGCAATCTTTCTTCGGGCGTTAACTTGGAGAGTTCCATCAAAACCATCCGGTAACAGGGCCCCGCCCGTAACCGTGGGTAGGGCGGATGGTCCGCCCGTATGGTTAACGAAAGGTTAACTGCTGCGGTCTCTTAAACGCACTCCTGGACCATTCCCGTTCTGCTCAATGAACATCACCCCGCCAGATTCCAGCGCGCTCTTCACAGCTTGAACATTATCGGCGGAACTGCGTCCGGGCCCGATTTTTTCCATTCTCTTGATGGTCGCAAGGGCAAGGCCGGTCTTCTCGGCTAGATCGCCTTGCGACCAATCTATCAGCGCGCGCGCTGCTCTCATCTGGCTTGCATTGATCAATGTGCACTTCCCTTCGTTAATCTTTATAGCTCACGACTTGCACAAAAAGATTGACAGGACAATTGTTAAGGCCCATTAAGGTTACCAGATGCGCTAAAAAGTGCAACGGGCGCACCTTAATAGAGATTGGGAGAACCAAAAATGCCTAACATCACTGTTCGGGCAGCCGCCGAAGGCTTGCCCTCAATCAACCGACGCATATTCCTCCGGGGCACGGCTGCTCTCGGTGCCATGAGTGCCACAGTGGCCGCCCCGGCATTCGCTGCCGAGCCTGAAACTACGATCCACGAAAGAGCCATCTGGCACATGCGCGAATTGGAGCGGTTGGCCGTAGAGGATGGTGCTGGGTCAGCCATGGTCATGGTCGTCGGTCGCCCATGCCACGGCCAGTACAAGGGGTTCAAGACCATGTTGATCGATCATCATGGGAATCTTCGTGATGATGACAGCATGTTCGTGGAGGCGCGAACATGAGCATCACCCGCCGCCTTTTTCTTCGCAATACCGCCGTCGCAACGGCAGTGGTTGCAACTGTCGGGGCCCCCGCCGTCGCGGAAGCCGCCAAACAGAACAGCCCGGCCATGGATCATTGGGCGGCGTTTATCGCTTCACTCGGGGAGCGCGTACCGGCAGGAAGCCGCATTCAAATATTCGGCGGCACCACGCACGTTCGCGCCGAAATTATGGTGACTTCAATCGAACAGGTCCACCCGAAGGTGGCGATGCCTGTAGAGCGCATCGTTGCCTCCTACCGGCTTCGGCGCGAAGGATGGGTTTCGGAGGACCGGCCATGACCAAAGCCAGTCTTTCCGACACCCCAAATTTCATCGGCAATCTGTCCGAGTTACTGACCGCCTCGATTGAAATCCTGCTGGAGGCGGATCGGCATACGATTAAAGCCACGCTCGAATCACTCGACCGCGTGACATCTTTGCTGATCATCGGTCGCGATATGTGCGACCGCACCTTGCAAGAAATCGAAAGCGGCCCGGAGGAAGAGGAAGAAGCGGGGGCAGCGTCATGAACACGCAAGAAATGGCTCGGCTTAAACTGCTCGACGCGATTGATGAACTTGACGTGACATCGGGCCTTTGCCGCGCGCTCGATATGGCTCTGGAAAATGATGACAGCGAGAACTCAGAAGCGCTGCGGCAACTGCTGATCGTCATTTCCAACAAGGTCGCCAAAGCGCGCGGGTATGTTGATGAAGCGCGGGAGAGCGTCCTGCCATGATGCTCATCCGCATCCGGCTCGCGCTGTTGATTCTGAAGGCCACTGGAATTGCCAGTGCGTACCTATTGCGTACCTGGGAAGAAAACGAGGAAAACGAGCGAATTAGCTAAGCGCTTGAAAAGGCTTGGCTCCCCGGGCCGGATTCGAACCAGCGACCAACCGGTTAACAGCCGGTTGCTCTACCACTGAGCTACCGGGGAACAGCGGCTCGTTTGAACGAGGGTGCCTATAGCAAACCAAATTCAGCTTTGCAAAGCGCCAATCTGCATTTTTCATGGAATAATATGCCCGGCGCCTCGCAATTGCGACGGAAAGCCTCATATGTGGGCATCCGGCCGGGATTTTGGTGGATATGGAAGACGGCAAAAGACTCATGACGGAGCAGGCGAACCAGTCGAGCAAGACGTCCAGGCGCGTCATAACCGTGTTTGGCCGCGAGATAAAAATGCCGCGGTCGCGCAACAAGCGCGTGGCGATCGGCGTGGGGCTGACGATTCTCGGCCTTCTCGGCTTCCTGCCGATTCTCGGCTTCTGGATGGTTCCGCTCGGGCTTCTCGTGCTTTCCTACGAATTCGCGCTGGTCAGGCGTTATCGCCGCCGCGGTATCGTCTGGTGGGAGCGGCGGCGCAACAACCGCTCGCGCTGAAGCGGCCATCTGCCGTTTTCCGGGTGATTCGATCAGGTTTTGAGGCTCAAGTCAGGACGGCGCGATTGCTCAGGATCGAGCACAAAGCCTCATTCAATCGGCCCTGAAAGACGAAACTCTCTTTTGTCGGCGTTCCAGACCAGATTGAACACAGCCTCGGGATTTTCCTTCCATATCTCCACCGCCTGGCGGTCGACCCGTATTTTGCGGCCGTTCACCAGCACTGTTCTTGCGGTTTTCGTCTTGCCGACGTCGTCATAGGAGATTTCCATCGCTCCCCCTTTGTCTTGTCCCTTCCTTATCTTTGAGTGGTGCGGCCGATTGCCGATATTAAATTAGACACATTGCAACAAAGAAAGTTCCGTTTGCGCTCGCCGGCCTCACGGTTCCTGCTGTCGGCAGCTCGGCTGGCCTTTGAACTCGCGCGACAGGCAGCCATATTCGTCGAACTTGCCGGCGGTGTCGCGAACCGCCTTGGCTGCGCCGCAGCCGCAGAGGGCGAGTGGTATCAAAACGGCAATGGCCAGTTTCCAGCGCACGATTTTCTCCACGGCTCGAGCGTTCCGTCGGATGGCGATGAACATGATGCGATTCTATCCCGCATCAGATGAACTGCAACCGCCCGGCCATGGCTGAAAATCGGCGCGGTCTACAATGCGTTCACGATGCCGCAGAGGATTTTGTTCGGAATGGCTGTCTGTCGCTTGACGGCAATTTGCCCGCAACCTATTGAAGCGGCGTAGAACGCCGGCAGCGGCGAGGCCTCGTGGCGGAGTGGTTACGCAGAGGACTGCAAATCCTTGCACCCCGGTTCGATTCCGGGCGAGGCCTCCAATCTGCCACAGCGGCCGCCATGCGCGGCTACAGCGTTCACGCGAAGTGAAACGCGCAACGCTTGCGCCGAGACGGGTTGTTTTGGGCATGGACACTGATTTTTCCGAACAGCGCGTGAAGATGGTCGATGGCCAGGTCCGCACGACGGATGTGACCGATCAGGCCTTGCTCGACGCCATGTTGTCTGTGCCGCGCGAAGCCTTCGTCGGCGCCAACCGCCGCAACCTCGCTTACATCGATGAGCATATCGAGATCGCATCTCCCGCGTCCGGCCAGCCTGCGCGGTACCTGATGCAGGCCTCGCCCTTCGCCAAGCTGACGCAGCTCGCCGAAATCCATTCGAGCGACTTCGTTCTCGATGTCGGTTGCGGCACCGGCTATTCGTCGGCGGTTCTGTCGCGCCTGGCCAGCTCGGTCATCGCACTGGAAAGCGACCCTGTGCTCGCGCAGAGCGCGACATCGACGCTGGCAAACCTCGGTTACGACAATGTCGTTGTCGTCCAGGGCGCGTTGAACGAAGGCCACGGCGCAGAGGCGCCCTATGACGTGATTTTCATCGGCGGAGCGGTCGAAGAGATACCTCAGGCGCTGTTCGATCAGCTGAAAGAGGGGGGCCGACTCATTGCCGTGGAAGGGCAGGGCAATGCGGGCGTCGCCCGTCTGTTTTTAAAGACTACTGGCATTGTTGGCGGCCGACGTGCATTTAATGCGGCAATTCGGCCACTGCCGGGATTCGAACGCATCCGCGCATTCGAATTTTGAGGCGGAAAGTCTTGCGACTATCGCGTCATCGTGGTGGCTTAGTGTTTGGACCATCGTTGCTGAGTCCTGTGCGTATTCGTGTGGGCATTTGGCAGGGGGCGTGAGTCGGATCGTGTTGGTGAGGCGCAACGCCTGAATTGACCGATGTGACGCCCGCAGAAACGAATGAGGGAATAGTCGTGTCGTTTATACGCAAAGGCATTTTCACTGCCGTATTTTTGTCGGCCACCGCGCTGTCTCCGATAGCTGCTTCCGCCGAAACCATCCTCGGCGCACTTTCCAAGGCCTATCAGTTCAATTCCTCGATGAATTCGAGCCGCGCCGGCGTAAGGGTGACGGACGAGGGGGTCGCGATCGCGAAATCGGGATACCGCCCGACGATCAACGGCTCGTCGAGCGTCGCTTATTCGTCGACGAGGGACGTCAACAGGCAGTCGACCGCCAGCTTCGGCATCCAGATCAACCAGATGCTGTTCGATGGCTTTCAGACCAGGAACAATGTCGCAGCCGCCGAAGCGCAGGTGTTCGCGTCCCAGGAAAATCTGCGCAACACTGAAATGAACACGCTGTCCAGCGCGGCCCAGGCCTATATGGACGTCATCCGCGACCGCCAGATCGCTGTGCTGCGCGAGCAGAATCTTAAATTCCTGGCCGAGCAGGTTCGTGCGGCCAAATCCCGCTTCGATGTCGGCGAGGGCACGCGCACGGACGTTGCGCAGGCCGATGCCGCCCGTTCGCTGGCCGAAGCGCAATTGGCGGCGGCGCGCGCGCAGGCGGCGGCGAGTGCCGCGACCTATCGCCAGATCGTTGGCGAGGAGCCGGGCAAGCTCAAGGCGGCGTCGCCCCTGGCGAAATTGCTGCCCAAGAGCCTGGATCAGGCATACGGCCTGGCTTCCGCCCAGCATCCGGCAATCCTGGCCGGGCAGCATCTCGTCGATGCCGCCGGTTTCTCGGTGAAATCGGCGGAAGGCGCGCTGCTGCCACAGATTTCTGCGTCGGCAGGCGTTTCGCATGCCTACAATCAAACCAACGGCATCCTGTCCGGGACGGGTCTGAGCGGGCAGAGCACGACCAACAGCGATACCGCCCAGATCGGCGCGTCGATCACGGTTCCGATCTATTCGGGGGGTCGTACCTCCGCACTCGTCCGCCAGTCCAAGGAACAGCTTGGCCAGCAGCGCATCCAGGTCGATGTGTTTCGCGATCAGGTCCGTCAGGCCGTTGCATCCTCCTGGACCTCTTACATTGCCGCGCAGGAAAGCGTCGCCGCAAACCGCTCGGCCATTGCCGCTGCCCAGCTGGCGCTGAACGGCGTCATCGAGGAGCGCAATGTCGGCCAGCGCACGACGCTGGACGTGCTCGATGCCCAGCAGGACGTCATCAACGCACAGATCAATCAGGCCAACTCCGAAAATCAGGTCGTCGTGGCGAGCTACGGCATTCTGCAGGCCACCGGCCAGCTTTACGCCAAGCGGCTCGGCCTGCAGGTCACCGAATACAAGCCGGAAGAGCACTACAAGGCCGTCAAGGACAAGTGGATCGGCCTGCGCACGCCGGACGGCCGCTGATATCGTTCCATTCCGGTTCCCGCCGGTTTTCGAGAGGCGCCCTTGTGGCGCCTCTTTTGATTCCAGGGCTCTATTCTGTTGAAATCGCCTAAGGGCTGACTTTGGGGATTCTCCAAGGTCGATCCGTCCGCTACCCTAACCGTTGATTCGAATTCCTGCGGCCTAAGCCAATGGAATCGTTAATTTTGGTCACAAGGGCGGCGGATGTGACGATGGCACAGGCAAGCAGCGTACAGCGCGAACCTTCGATGGAAGAGATTCTGGCTTCCATCCGCAGGATAATCGAAGACAGCGACACCGTCCGAAAGAGTGCCGACGAACTGGCGGCGCTTGGAGACGACGTCGATGTCGCACCCGTCGACAATGCGGTGATCGAGGTCGATGCCTTCCGCGCCGAACTGCGCGCGGCCCGCGCCGCTCCCGAACACCCAAAACCGCTGTCCATGGCCGAAGTGCAGGCGCAGATTGCCGAAGAAGCGCCGCAGAACCAAGAAATTGAACAACAGCCCGCCGAGTCCGTGGCGGTTGCCTATGCTGAGCCTGAAGTGAGCGAAGCACCGGCTGAGACGCCGGTTCTGGCGGAGCCCGAGTGGAATGTGCCGCAAGCTGCCGAGGCAGCTCAAGCCGCCGTATCGCAGCCGAGCTACGAGGACGAACTGGACGCGGCTCTGGACGAGCTTTCGCTGGAGCAACCTGTTGCGCCCACGCCGGCCGTCGAATCGCCTTCGCCGTCGTACAATGCCTATGCGCCGGTTTCGACGGCGAAGCCTGATTCTGTCTCAGCCGCGGCCGATATCGCCCGTCCGGCGATCATTTCCGAGCATGCTGGCCGTCAGGTCGCAGCCGCTTTCGGCGAGTTGTCGGAAGCCTTTGCCGCCAGAAGCCGCAAGACTTTCGACGAAATGGCCGAGGAAATGATGCGACCCATGCTGCAGGATTGGCTGGACAACAATCTGCCGACGCTGGTCGAGCGCCTGGTGCGCGAGGAAATCGAACGCGTCGCGCGCGGGGCGTGACCGCGCCATTGCATTTGCCGGCAAGATCAAGCATCTAATCGCCCGATACGCCATCGCCTTTGACTGACTGAAGCCGATCTTATCCCGCTTCGTCTAATGGTAGGACACCGCCCTTTGACGGCGTGAATCGTGGTTCGAGTCCATGAGCGGGAACCACAATATGTCTGGGCGATCCTCGAGCCTGTAGGAAAGATTTACGCCAGATTTCCTGCTAACCTATTGTTTTCCTTTACTGCGAACATTTTTTCACACCCGATCTTTCCTCACCCCATCAGCCTTCATCCATAATCCCCCCATCGCTCCTGCGGGACCGGGTCTGGAACCGGGATCAAGGGGGAGTGGCGGTGACCTCCCGCCCTGGTGTGGTAGCCAGGGACCCGAGGGCCCGACACAGGCCGGCGTGGAACGAGCACGGCGCAAATGCCTCTGCCCAAAACCATGCGGAGAACCCGCGGCGTCTTGTCCATGGAATGTACATGGAGCGGGCGTTGTGACCGGCCAACTTCGGGACAGACACCGAGACGGGCGGTCGAGAGATCGCAGAAAAATACAAAAGATGAGCGAGATTTCGGCCGCCCGTCTTTCCCGGCTCTTTGACAATGGCCAGACGGTGAAAACCGGGCGTGGCGATGATGAAGCGTGCCTGCGTTTTCTCCCCCCTCAAGGGGGAGATGGCGCGAAGCGCCAGAGGGGGTCGTTCATGCCACACTCGGCGCAAAGCAACGTCGAGCACTGCCGCAACGACCCCACCCGCCGCTGCGCGGCGACCTCCCCTCAAGGGGGAGGTGAGCCTCAGCCCACTGTTGACTCGCAATGCCCCTTCCGATTTACACCGGGGCAACCTATTTCCGGACAAATCGGATCACTTTCCCATGCTTGAGAAGACCTACGACGCAAAGACCGTCGAGCCGAAAATCGCCAAACGATGGGAGGAGGCCGATGCGTTTCGTGCCGGCGCCGGCTCCCAGCCGGGTGCGGAAGCTTTCACCATCGTCATTCCGCCGCCGAATGTAACGGGCTCGCTCCACATGGGCCACGCGCTCAACAACACGCTCCAGGACATTCTGGTGCGCTTCGAGCGCATGCGCGGCAAGAACGTTCTGTGGCAGCCGGGCATGGACCATGCCGGCATCGCCACCCAGATGGTTGTCGAACGCCAGTTGATGGAAAAGCAGATCCATCGCCGCGACATCGGCCGCGAAGAGTTCATCGAAAAGGTCTGGGAGTGGAAGGCCGAATCCGGCGGTGCGATCTTCAACCAGTTGAAGCGCCTCGGCGCTTCCGCCGACTGGTCGCGCGAACGCTTCACCATGGATGAGGGCCTGTCGAAGGCCGTGCTCGAGGTCTTCGTCACGCTCTACAAGCAAGGCCTGATCTACAAGGACAAGCGCCTTGTGAACTGGGACCCGAAATTGCTGACCGCGATCTCCGACCTCGAGGTCGAGCAGCACGAGGTCAACGGCAATCTCTGGCACTTCCGCTACCCCGTCGAAGGCGTTGCCTACGACCCGGAAAACCCCGCGACCTATGTCACGGTGGCGACGACCCGCCCGGAAACCATGCTTGGCGACACGGCCGTCGCCGTTCATCCCGAAGATGAGCGCTTCAGCAAGCTTGTCGGCAAGAACGTTGTTCTCCCGCTCGTCGGGCGCAAGATCCCGGTCGTTGCCGACGAATATTCGGACCCGGAGAAGGGCACCGGCGCGGTCAAGATCACGCCGGCGCACGACTTCAACGACTTCGAAGTCGGCAAGCGCCACAAGCTTCGCGCGATCAACATCCTGACCATCGAGGCGGCGGTAAACCTCAGGGATAACGAGGACTTCCTCGAAGGTCTTGATTCAACGTCTGAGCTTGCCGCCACCATCGAAGCGCTGCACGGCCAGGATCGCTTCACCGCGCGCAAGAAGGTCGTCGAGATGATGGAGGCGGGCGGCTTCCTCGACAAGATCGAGCCGCACCGCCACGCCGTGCCTCATGGCGACCGCGGCGGTGTGCCGATCGAGCCGTTCCTGACCGACCAGTGGTACGTCAACGCTGCCGAACTCGCCAAGCCGGCGATCGCCTCGGTGCGCGAGGGCCGCACCAATTTCGTGCCGAAGAACTGGGAAAAGACCTATTTCGACTGGATGGAGAACATCCAGCCCTGGTGCATTTCGCGCCAGCTCTGGTGGGGTCACCAGATTCCGGCCTGGTACGGCCCGGATGGCCGCGTCTTCGTCGAAAAGACCGAGGAAGAAGCGCTGGGTGCGGCGATCGAATATTACCTGGCGCTGGAAGGCCCCTGGAAGGGCTGGGTCGAGGACAAGCTTGAAAACTTCAAGCCGGGCGAAATCCTCACCCGCGACGAGGACGTGCTCGACACATGGTTCTCCTCAGCCCTATGGCCGTTCTCGACGCTCGGCTGGCCGGATGAGACGCCGGAACTGAAGACCTATTACCAGACCGACGTTCTGGTCACCGGCTTCGACATCATCTTCTTCTGGGTCGCCCGCATGATGATGATGGGCCTCCACTTCATGGAAGAGGAGCCGTTCCACACCGTCTACGTCCACGCGCTGGTCCGCGACAAGAACGGCGCCAAGATGTCGAAGTCGAAGGGCAACGTCATCGACCCGCTCGACCTGATCGACGAATACGGCGCCGACGCGCTGCGCTTCACGCTGTCGATCATGGCGGCGCAGGGCAGGGACGTGAAGCTCGATCCGGCCCGCATCGCCGGCTACCGCAATTTTGGCACCAAACTGTGGAACGCTACCCGCTTTGCCGAAATGAACGGCGTTGCCCGCAACGACGAGTTCTGGCTGCAGGACGCCAAGCTCACCGTCAACCGCTGGATACTCACCGAGCTTTCCCGCGCCACCCGCGAGGTCACCGACGGCATCGCCTCCTATCGCTTTAATGAAGCGGCTGGAGCGGCCTACAAATTCGTCTGGAACCTGTTCTGCGACTGGTATCTGGAACTGCTGAAACCCGTCTTCATGGGCGAAGACGAGGCCGCCAAGGTCGAAAGCCGCGCGGTCGCTGCCTTCGTGCTCGACGAGATCTACAAGCTGCTGCACCCCTTCATGCCGTTCATGACGGAAGAGCTGTGGGCGCATACGGCGGGCGAAGGGCAGGAGCGGCCGACGCTTCTTTGCCTGGCTGCATGGCCGTCGCCGGAGTTCGAAGACGCGGAGGCCGCAGCCGAGAC
Source organism: Mesorhizobium sp. CCNWLY176 (assembly GCF_037153935.1). Classification (NCBI taxonomy): domain Bacteria; kingdom Pseudomonadati; phylum Pseudomonadota; class Alphaproteobacteria; order Hyphomicrobiales; family Phyllobacteriaceae; genus Mesorhizobium; species Mesorhizobium sp. CCNWLY176. The sequence goes on along the minus strand of NZ_JBBBDZ010000011.1, from coordinate 122,147 downwards.
CAACTGGCTGGTCGATTTGGTGTCGGGCATCCGCTCGGTGCGCTCGGAAATGAACGTGCCGCCGGCAGCGATCGCGCCGCTGGTGATCGTCGGTGCCAACGATACGACGAAGGCACGGCTGGAGCGTCACGATTCGGCGATCAAGCGGCTGGCGCGCGTTGGCGAAGTCAGTCATGACGAGGCAGCCCCCAAGGGTTCGGCCCAGATCGTCATCGGCGAGGCCACCGCCTGCCTGCCGCTCGGCAGCCTGATCAATCTCGAAGCCGAGGCCGCGCGCCTGCAGAAGGAACTGGCCAAGGTGACCGAGGAAGTCGCGCGCATCCACAAGAAGCTCGCCAACGAGAAATTCGTCGCCAACGCGGCCGCCGAAGTGGTGGCTGCCGAGCGCGAAAAGCTGGTCGAATTTCAGGAGGCGCAGGAGAAGCTGAACGTCGCTTTGGCGCGGGTTCGTGACGCTGGGTAAGGGCACTTCGGAGGCTGATTCCTGGATGCCGCCTGAGGCGGCATCTGCCCCGAAATGGGTCATAACGCAGCGTCATGTTTTCACATCTTTGCCACTTTTTGCCCCCTTGTTGCCATAATGTAACAATTTGGCGATATGGGGTCGAAAAGCATCGATTTTCACTTTTTTTGGCTGCTTTCGGCCACCTTTTATGAAAAAATTCCCACAAACTGAGGCCGTTTTAAGCCTTTTTGTGGATGGCCACCTTCCTTTTACGTAAGCCTTAACCTCCCTCGAAAGGTTCAGGTGTAAAAACGTGGTTGCACCCGCTGAGGGAAATAGTTCTAGCTTGCTTCACGTACTTCTTGGGGAGGGAATACCTGATGAAAAAAGCGCTAATGAAATCGGTCCTCGGAGCCGGCTCTTTGATGCTCGCGATCGTAGGATCGGCGAGCGCTGGTGGCCTCGAGCGCGGGGGCTACAACATCGATCTGCTTTTCGATACTTCGCGATTCACCGGCGAAGTTTCCGGCACTTACGTCATGCCCGATCGTAAGCTCAACAATGTGCGCGATATCAATCCCGCCAACGGCATCGGATCCAATGGTATCGGCGGTGGCGCGACGAACGGCGTCAACGAAACCGAGGATTACTGGGTTCCGCGCATCGGCTTCAAAGCTGGCATCGGCGAGGCCATAGACTGTATGGCCGACTATTCGCAGCCCTGGGGAGCGCACAGCAACCCAGGCGCTAACTGGATGGGCGCCAACGACAATATCGAGACCAAGATCGAAAGCGACAACTATGCCGCGACCTGCTCCTACAAGATGGATGCCGGGAAGGGCCAGTTTCGCGTGCTTGGCGGTGTGTTCTATCAGGAAGTCAGCGGTTTCAAGGAACGTTTGGTTGCACCCGTTCCAACGCTCACCGGTACCACGGCTTTCGGGAATGGCGTCGGCCGTCTCGATCTTGAGGATAGCGGCGTTGGCTGGCGCATCGGCGCGGCTTACGAAATTCAGGAAATCGCCTTCCGCGCAAGCCTGGTCTACAATTCGGCAGTGAAGCTGGACGGTCTTTCAGGAACGCTGGATTTGACGCAGATTCCCGGCTTCATCAGCCCGACCAACCCGCTTCTTGGTCGCGTGACGGATATATACGGCTCAGCAACGATGCCGGAATCAATTGAATTCAAGGTTCAGTCGGGCATTGCACCGGATTGGCTGGCTTTCGGCTCCGTGAAATGGGTCAACTGGAGCCGCTTGCAAACAGTTGATCTCTGCCCTGTTGGGGTCGATGCTTCGCTTTGCTTCCCAGGTAGCCCATTTGTCGCGACCTCGCTTGATCTGCTCTATCGCGATGGCTGGACGGTTTCCGGCGGCATCGGGCACAAGTTCAACGATCAGTGGAGTGCAGCGGGTAGCATCACCTGGGATCGTGGAACCACGACCGGCCTCAGCGCCCAAACCGACACCTGGACCTTCGGCGGCGGCGTCGCCTATACGCCAACTCAGAACGTCGAGCTCCGTCTTGCTGGTGCCCTGGGCATTCTAACCAGCGGTTCTGCCGGCCCTGTGACCTCAAACGGCATCAACTATGGCGAAGAGGTTACCTACGACTTCGACAATGACCTCGTCAGTGCCATCTCGGCCTCGTTGAAGGTCAAATGGTAACTCATTGGAAACAATGATCGAAAAAGCCGGGCGCATGCCCGGCTTTTTTGTTTCAAATGAGGAAAATTCTTAAGCCGGCAAGCGCAAGCTCTGCCGGCTTTTTAGTGCTGGTGGGGCCTGCGGCATGGTTAACATCCTCATACCGTTTGTGATGTTTCTGCAACACTCTCTGGTGAAGCATTGGGCTACAACGGGCCGGGCACAATTCGCCTAGTTCCCGCCATAAACCCGGAGCACCTCAGAGGTGTCTTCGGGCAGCATATTAGAAGCTGTGCGGAGAAACCGCGATGGGGCGGCAAGGACAGGAATGGACGCAAAGGTAATCTCGAAAGCGAAACTGCCAAGTCGCTATGTGACCGAAGGGCCGGCGCGCGCGCCGCATCGGTCATATCTCTATGCGATGGGCCTTTCGCAGAAGGAGATTGCCCAGCCTCTGGTCGGCGTCGCAAGCTGCTGGAACGAAGCTGCCCCCTGCAACATTTCGCTGATGCGCCAGGCGCAGGTGGTGAAGAAGGGCGTCGCCGCAGCCAACGGCACGCCGCGCGAATTCTGCACCATCACTGTCACCGACGGCATCGCCATGGGCCATCAGGGCATGAAGGCCTCGCTGGTGTCGCGCGATGTCATTGCCGACAGCGTCGAGCTCACCATGCGCGGCCATTGCTATGATGCTCTGGTTGGCCTTGCAGGCTGCGACAAGTCGCTGCCAGGCATGATGATGGCGATGGTGCGGCTCAACGTGCCTTCGGTCTTCATCTATGGCGGCTCCATCCTTCCCGGCAGCTATCGCGGCCGCCAGATCACCGTTCAGGACGTTTTCGAGGCGGTCGGCCAGCATTCGGTCGGCGCGATCTCGGATGACGATCTTCTCGAAGTGGAGCAGGCGGCTTGTCCTTCGGCGGGCTCTTGCGGGGCGCAGTTCACCGCCAACACAATGGCGACGGTGGCCGAAGCGATCGGCCTTGCGCTGCCATATTCCTGTGGCGCGCCGGCGCCTTACGAAATGCGCGACCGTTTCAACTTCGCTTCGGGCGAAAAGGTCATGGAACTGATCGCCAAAAACATCCGCCCGCGCGACATCGTCACGCGCAAGGCGCTGGAAAATGCGGCGGCAGTGGTTTCGGCTACCGGCGGCTCGACCAACGGCGCGCTGCATCTGCCGGCAATCGCCCATGAGGCCGGCATCGAGTTCGACCTGTTCGACGTCGCCGAGATATTCAAGAAGACGCCCTACATCGCCGATCTGAAGCCGGGCGGGAAATATGTCGCCAAGGACATGTTCGAGGCCGGCGGCATTCCGCTGCTGATGAAAACGCTTCTCGACCACGGCTATCTGCATGGCGATTGCATGACCGTGACTGGCCGCACTTTGGCCGAAAACATGGAACATGTTGCCTGGAACGACAGTCAGGACGTGGTTCATCCGGCCAACAAGCCGATCACGGTGACTGGCGGCGTTGTCGGCCTGAAGGGCAATCTGGCTCCCGAAGGCGCGATCGTGAAGGTGGCGGGCATGTCGGAGCTGAAATTCTCCGGTCCGGCGCGGTGCTTCGACTCGGAAGAAGAATGTTTCGAGGCGGTGACCCATCGCAGCTACAAGGAAGGCGAGGTTCTCGTCATCCGCTATGAGGGTCCGATAGGCGGACCCGGCATGCGCGAGATGCTGTCGACGACAGCAGCGCTTTATGGACAAGGCATGGGCGGCAAGGTTGCCCTGATTACCGACGGGCGCTTTTCGGGCGCGACGCGCGGCTTCTGCATCGGCCATGTCGGCCCGGAGGCTGCAATCGGAGGCCCGATCGGCCTTCTCGAAGATGGCGACATCATCACCATCGACGCCGTGAACGGCAGTCTCGATGTGGCGCTATCGGAAGAGAAACTTGCGGCCCGGGCAAAGAAATGGAAACCGCGCCAGACCGACTATCAGTCCGGCGCGATCTGGAAATATGCGCAAACGGTAGGCTCGGCTCGCTATGGCGCCGTGACCCATCCGGGCGGCGCGAAAGAAACACACTGCTATGCTGACATCTGACGTCGTGAGAACAACCATCCTGTCGGCTATCGTAGCCGCAACGACCTTCGGCACCGCCGGGGGCGCGATGGCGTTCGACGACAAGGTTTTCGATGACAACGGCGCGGTGAAGGCTCAGTCCAGCCCGTGGGCGGTGTTCCAGTTCGGCTTCTCGGCCTACAAGAGCGGCCACAAGGATCAGGCCGTCGAGGCCTATCGCTATGCCGCTGAAAACGGCCAGATCGGCGCCAGCTGGAAGCTTGCGCGCATGTATGCCGAGGGTGACGGTGTCGATCGCAACGATTTCGAGGCGTTCAAGTTCTTCAGCGAGATCGTCGAGCAGGATGTCGAGCCCGGCAGCCCCGAGGAAAGCTATGTCTCGGACGCACTGGTCGCGCTCGGCAACTATCTGCAGAAGGGCATACCGGGCAGCCCGATAAAGGCCAACAAGGTCGCCGCGCAGGAATATTTCATGCGCGCCGCCGCCAATTATCGCAATCCCAACGCCCAGTTCGAAATGGGCAAGATGTTCCTGAAGGGCGAGGGCGGCGTGAAGGCGAGCGTGCGTCAGGCGGGACGCTGGTTCCAGCTTGCGGCCGAAAAGGGCCATGCCGGTGCGGAAGCGACGCTGGGCAATCTCCTGTTCCAGTCGGGCAAGGTGGTGCGCGGGCTTGCCATGATGACGGCAGCGCTCCAGCGCGCAGCCCCTGCCGATCAGCCGTGGATTCGCGGCATGCAGGAAGAGGCATTCGCGCTTTCGGGTGAAGCGGATCGCCGCACCGCGATTGCGCTGGCCGAGGATATTCTCACCAAGGGCGATACCGGCCAGCAGTGACGGGCGTTAACCGTTCGCGTCGGTAAATGCTGTCGGCAGCAAGAGATGCGGCGCGCCATGCTCGCCGGAACTCTCTGGCGGCTGTGAAGACGGTCCCTCCGGCCTCGAGAGAAGCTCCGCTTGCGGGCAGCCGTCCGAGACTTTCTTCCAGGCCGAGTTGTTGAGAACCATGTCGCAGCGCGCCAACTGGTTGCCGTTCGGCAATTTCAGGCAGGCCAGTTCGCCGTGATGGTAGACCTTGCCGTTGGCAAGGCACTGGCAATCAGCCAAACCCGCAGTCAGCGACGAAGCGAGCATCGCGACTGAAAGCAGGCAGGATCGGGCCAACTGCATCACCGCATATTAGCACCTGCCGAAACCCCGCGCTATACGGCCATCGATCAGGCTGGCTGGAGTGCCAGCTCGGCTGCCACCGGCACATGGTCGGACGGTTTTTCCCACGCCCGCACATGCTTTTCGATCGAGGCGGAGGAAAAACGATTGGCCGCTTCCGGCGACATCAGCAGGAAATCGATGCGGATGCCGTTGTTCTTCTGCCAGGCGCCGGCCTGGTAGTCCCAGAAGGTGTAGGTGTCGGGCGCGTCGGTCACGGCGCGCGTTGCCTCGGTGAAGCCGAGGTTCAGGAGTCGCCGGAAGGCCTGCCGGGTCTCGGGCTGGAACAGCGCGTCACCAAGCCATGCTGCGGGATTGCGCGCGTCGATCGGCTCGGGAATGACATTGTAGTCGCCGCACAGTAGCAGGGGCTCCTCAAGGAGTAGGCGTTCCCCCGCCCATTTCTCGAGCCGCGCCATCCATGACAGCTTGTAGGGGAATTTTTCGGTGTCGATCGGATTGCCGTTCGGCAGATAGAGCGACACGACCCGCAGCACGCCCTTGTCGGTCGAGAACACGCCTTCGATGAAGCGCGCCTGCTCGTCGCTGTCGTCGCCGGGCAGGCCGCGATTGACTTCATCGAAGCGCAGCTTGGACAGGATAGCGACGCCGTTGAAGCCTTTCTGGCCATGCGTTTCGACATGATAGCCAAGCGCCTCGATCTCGGAACGGGGAAACTGTTCGTCGACCGATTTTATCTCCTGCAGGCAGACGATGTCGGGGTCGCTCTCCTTCAGCCAGACCAGCAGATTGCCGATGCGCGCCTTGATGCCGTTGATGTTCCAGGTGACGATTTTCATGATTTCCTCGAATCGAAACGTTCAAGCAGGCCGCCGCTCGACGAGCCCGATCGTATTGCCTGCCGGGTCTTTAAGGAAGGCCATCCATTCGCTTTCCCCGGCCGGACCGAACTCCCCAGCGGTGTCGATATGGACGAGTGTGGGCGGTGAGCTGATCGGAATGCCGCTCGCGGCCGCATTCTTGCAAAAGGCATCGATGCCGGTCATGTCGAGATAGACGGTGGCCTGCGGAGTGCCATCGGTGAAGAACAGCCTGACGCCGCCAATCACGATGAAAGCGATGCCGGGCGGGTCGAAGCGGGCATAGGTTTCAAGCCCCAGCACGTTGCGCCAGAAGGCGAGCGTGGCGTCGAGGTCGCGGCCGGCAGCCAGCGCGACCTGACGAAAGACGGTCGGGCTCGTAACCGGCCCGGCCATGGCTCAGATGGAAAAACTGGTACCGCAGCCGCAGGAAGCCACGGCGTTCGGGTTCCTGATCTGGAACGACTGGCCCATCAGGTCGTCGACGAAATCGATCACCGAGCCGCCCATGTAGACGAGCGACAGATCGTCGATTAGCACCGTCGCGCCGTCTTTCTCGATAGCAATGTCGTCGTCGTTTCTGGAATCTACCAGATCGAATTTATAGGAAAAGCCCGAGCAGCCGCCGCCTTCGACCGAGACGCGCAGCGCGATCTTGCCCGGTTCGCCGGCGACGATCTTCGAGATACGCTTCGCAGCGGCCTCGGAAACGTCTACACCCTTCATGGCAGTCTTGGCATCTGCGCCCATTGGCGTCACCTTGCATTCGTGTTGTTACCATAGGTATGAAGCGCGAAGGGGCAAGTCAACCAGCAGCGGCAAGTCAAAAATGGCGAACGAGCTAGGCGACATCGGTTTCGGCTACCGGCCGCGCGCTGCCTATGCCTGTGATCCGGCGCTTTCGCGCGGGCGGTTTTTCGATGAGGTCGAAAGCCCGACGCGCACGCCATTCCAGCGCGACCGCGACCGCATCATCCATTCCACGGCATTCCGTCGACTGAAGCACAAGACGCAGGTCTTCATCGCGCATGAAGGCGATCACTACCGTACGCGGCTGACCCACACGATCGAGGTGGCCCAGATTGCACGGGCATTGGCACGGGCACTGCGTTGCGACGAGGATCTGGCAGAGGCGGTGGCGCTGGTCCATGATTTTGGCCACACGCCATTCGGCCACACCGGCGAGGATGCGCTGAACGAGAAGATGGCGGCCTGGGGCGGTTTCGACCACAACGCGCAGTCGCTGCGCGTTGTGACGCGGCTGGAGAGGCGCTATGCCGAGTTCGACGGGCTGAACCTGACCTGGGAAACGCTGGAAGGGCTGGTTAAGCACAACGGCCCGCTGATCGACTCCCAGGGCAAGGGCCTGAAAGGCGCGGTGCCGCAGGCTATCCTTGACTATTCGGAGCTTCACGACCTCGAACTCGACAAGTTCGCCAGCCTGGAGGCGCAATGCGCGGCAATCGCCGACGATATCGCCTACAACACGCATGACATTGACGACGGTCTGCGGGCGGGGCTGCTCACGCTCGACATGCTGGAGGAGGTCCCTCTGCCGGCATCGATCCTGAAGGGCGTGCGCGAACGCTATCCGGCGCTCGACCCTGCACGCACCGGTCACGAACTGATGCGGCGCCAGATCACAATCATGGTCGAGGACGTCATCAAAACTGCTTCCGCACGGCTGGCTGAGTTGAAGCCGCAAAGCGTCAAAGACGTTCATGCCGCCAATGCGGCGATTGCAACGTTTTCAGACGAAATGGCGCCGGCTGAAAAGGAACTGAAGGCGTTTCTCTACAAGAACATCTACCGCCACAAGGATGTGATGCTGGTGCGCGAGGGCGCCGACCAGATCGTGCGCGAGCTCTTCGACGCTTATTTCGCCGATCCGCGTGAAATGCCGGACGGCTGGCGCGAGGGGCTCGACCGCGCGGCGGAACGCGTAAAAGCGCGTCATGTCGCCGATTTCCTGGCCGGCATGACGGACACTTATGCGATCAAGGAACACCGCCGCCTGTTTGACCGCACGCCCGATTTGGGCTAGGCGGAACCGGTTTTCCGGCATTGAGCCGGCATAAAGTGCCGATTTTCCAGAGTAGCCATCCATGAATATCTTCGCCGATTTCAACGAGCGGATCATCAAGATCGTTGAAGCGCTTGATCTTAAAGACAAAGACGGCCAGCCGGCCGATCTTTCGCGAATTGCCGTGGAGCCGCCGCGTGATGCTACGCATGGCGATCTGGCGACCAATGCGGCGATGGTTCTGGCCAAGCCGACCGGGCAAAACCCGCGTGCGCTCGCTGAAAAGCTCGCTGAGGCGTTGCGTCAGGACAAGGATATTGCAGCCGTCGACGTGGCCGGTCCCGGCTTCGTCAATCTGCGGCTGACGGATGGTTTCTGGCAGGCGCAACTGACCAGCCTGCTGGGTGTCGGCATCGATTATGGCCGCTCGACCGTCGGCAAGGGCATCAAGGTCAATGTCGAATATGTTTCGGCCAACCCGACCGGGCCGATGCATGTCGGCCATTGCCGCGGCGCGGTGGTGGGCGACGCCCTGGCCAATCTGCTCGGCTTTGCCGGCTATGACGTGACCAAGGAATACTACATCAACGACGCAGGCGCGCAGATCGACGTGCTCGCGCGCTCGGCCATGCTGCGCTACCGCGAGGCTTTGGGCGACGAGGTCGGGGAAATCCCGGCCGGGCTTTATCCCGGCGATTATCTGGTGCCGGTGGGGCAGGCGCTGGTCAAGGAATTCGGCCGCGACCTGCTGCAGAAGCCTGAGGACGAGGCGCTCGCCCTCATCAAGGACCGCACGATCGATGCGATGATGGTGATGATCCGCGAGGATCTGGCGCTGCTGAACGTGCACCACGAGGTGTTCTTCTCCGAACGCACGCTGCATGCCAACGATGCGGCCGCCATTCGCTCAGCCATTACCGACCTGACGCTGAAGGGCCATGTCTACAAGGGCAAGCTGCCGCCGCCCAAGGGGCAGACGCCGGAAGATTGGGAAGACCGCGAGCAGACCTTGTTCCGCTCAACGGATGTCGGTGACGATATCGATCGTCCGCTGGTCAAGTCGGACGGTGCCTTCACCTATTTTGCCGCCGATGTCGCTTATCTCAAGGACAAGCTGGATCGCGGTTTCGGCGAGACCATCTTCATTCTCGGCGCCGACCACGGCGGTTACGTCAAGCGGCTGGAGGCGCTGGCCAAAGCCTTGTCCGGCGGCTCGCTCAAGCTGACGGCACTTCTGTGCCAGTTGGTGAAGCTCTATCGCAACGGCGAGCCGGTGCGCATGTCCAAGCGCTCGGGCGATTTCATCACCCTGCGCGAGGTGGTGGAGGAGGTCGGGCGCGACCCGATCCGTTTCATGATGCTCTATCGCAAGAGCGATGCGCCGCTGGACTTCGACTTCGCCAAAGTGACGGAGCAGTCCAAGGACAATCCGGTCTTCTACGTGCAGTATGCGTCTGCGCGCTGCCATTCCGTGTTCCGGCAGGCAAAGGAGCAATTGGGCGAGGGTGCATTCGACCGGGCTTCGCTTGCCGAATCGGCTGCGCGCCTGACCGACGAAAGCGAAATCGGATTGATCAGAAAGCTCGCCGAATATCCCCGGCTTGTCGAATCGGCAGCACTTGCGCATGAGCCGCATAGACTGGCATTTTACTTGTATGATTTGGCCTCCAGCTTCCACGGACACTGGAACAAGGGTACGGAAAATCAGGACTTACGTTTTGTTAAGGTTAACGACCGACAATTGACGTATGCCAGACTCGGGCTGGTGCAGGCTGTCTCGGACGTTTTGACGTCCGGCCTGGCGTTGATCGGGGCCGATGCGCCCGCCGAAATGCGCTAGGTTTTGCGGGAAAACCTGTCACCATTTGCCCACATTGCGCTGGTAAGGCCCAACCTTACGTGACGCCCATTGCGTCCGAATAGTGCGAGTATCGGGAAAGAGTATGGTAGACAGAACCCAGCTTAAAATCGCCGATCGGGACCAGTTGTCGAACGATGATCCGTTCGCCGAACTGACCCGGATCATGGGATTTGACCCGCGCCAACCGGTCCAGCAGGAACCGGCGGCAGCGCCTTCTTCGGTCGCAAATGTCGAGGCGGACGATTTCGGCATCGATCTGGAAAAGGAACTGATGGGCGAGTTCGCCCAGGAAGATTCCGTGCACGACAATGTGCATGCTTTCCAGCCGGCCTATCGCACGGAAACGGCCTATCAGCCGGAAGCCCCGGCTGCCTACGAGCCCGAGATTTTGTCCAGTGAGCTGGATGTAGCCGAGTTCGAAGCTCTGGAGCCTCAGGCTTCGGAGGGCGAGCCCGCTTTTGCCGCCCAGCCGGAATATGAGCCGACGGTTGCTTTCGAGGCTGCGCCTCTGGAAGCTCTGGCCCATGATGCAGGCAACTTCGACGACGCGGTCGCCGCTGAGTTGGAAGACGAGTTGTCGCTGGATGGCGAGTGGTCTCACGCGGAAGTCGCCGTTGAAGAGGCTGCGTCACCTGAATATCAGGCGGTCACGGCCGCTGAATATGAACCGGCATCCGACCAGCAGCCTGCTGCCGATTATGAATCCGTAGGCGAATACGAAGCTGTAGCTGAATACGAGCCCGCAGCCGAATTCACTCCGGTAGAAGTTGCTGTCGAAGAGTCCGTCGTTGCTGATCCTTTCGATCAGGCGGTAGCCGCTTCCTTCGAAGACGACCAGCCGCTGCATGGCGAATGGTCGCCAGCTGATGAAGCCGGTGCTCACGTCGCCTATGAAGGCGAGGCTGAGCCAGTCTACGAAACTGCGGCGGCCTCCGAAGCCGCACCGGCCTACGAAGCCGAGGCAACGAACGAATACACTCAGCCTGTAGCCGCAGTCGCTTCGGAAGAAGCTTTTGCCGATGATTTCGATGAAGCCCTGGCTGAAGTGGACATGGACTTCACCGCCGTGCCGCTGAAATCGTCCGGTCACGGTTCGATCGATCCGGAACTGGATAAGGAACTCGAGATCGCCCTGCAGCCGGAAGAACCGGTTTCCGCCGTGGATGAGAGCGGGCCGAGCCTTGAGGACGAGCTGAATGCGCTTCTGGGCAATGTGCCTGCGCATCACGCCGAAGAGGCTCCGGTCGTGGAGGCCGTTGCCGAAGAGCCGGCCTACGCTATCGCCGACGAGCAGGTTTATGCCGTTGCAGACGAGCCGGCCTATGTTGCCGCGCAAGGCACGGACGAAGAAATCGAGCTGGAACTCGCAGACGAGGATATGCTCGCCGAGACGCCTTACGTCGAAGCTCCGCAGCCGGTCGTTTCCACGCCTTACTCGCTCAGCAATTACCGTACCGGTCAACCGGCCTACGCGGCTCCCGCCGACGAAGCCGTCTATGACGCCGAGCCCGTCGCAGAGGCCGAGGCGGATATCGATCTTGAATTCGACGATGAAGCCTTCGACGCCGCATTCGCCAATTCGATTGAAGATGTCGACCTCGCTCTGGATGAGGATGAGCATGCGCCGGTCGAGGAGCCGCCGGTGGTGGCTTCCAGCCAGCCTAACGATCCTTATGCCGATCTGGCTGCCTTGACGGCTCAGTTCACGCCGACCGGACCGGTAAGCACCTGGAACAGGCATGAGCCTGAACCGCAGCCGGTGGTCGCGCACTATGACGAAGCGTCCGACGAAGACTTCGCAGCGCCTGCCGCCAGCTACAACGACGTCCCGGACATCGAAACGATCGATGTGCCGGAGCAGGCGGTTGCGCTCGCGGAAGACCTCGATATTCCGGAACTGGCTTTCGAAGAAGACGTTCCGGCAGCACCCGCTTACGACGACATCGACGCGGAGTTCGCAAGCCTTCTCAACGACATGAACTCGCCGGAACCAGCGCCTGCCGCACAGCCGCAGCAGGCTGCGGGCGATGCCGACGACTTCGCCGCCGATTTCGAGCGTGAGTTCCAGATCGACGAGGATGCGCTGACGCAGGGGCATCCGTATCAGACTGCAGCCGTTGCCGGTGCCGCCGTAGCTGGCGCGCTTGGCGCAACTGCCGCTCACACCGCCTATGCGCCTGCTGCCACTCAGCCCGCCTTCGACACCGGCGCTCTTTCGGGTTCGCAGGGACGGGGGCAGTATCAGCAGCCCAATCTCGATGATTTCGATTACGACCCGGACTCTGAAGAAGAGATGACGGCAACCGCTTATGGCGCGGCTGGTGAGAGAGAGCGTCCGCAGCGGCGCGGCATGCTCATCGCTGCCGTTGTCGGCGGAATCGCGGTTATCGGCGCGATCGGCGCCTATGCGCTCTCGGGCGGCAATGTCGGGTCCGGCGCGCCGGCGCTCGTCAAGGCCGATGACGGCCCGATAAAGATCAGGCCGGAAAATCCGGGCGGCACCGTTGTCCCCAATCAGGACAACAAGGTCTACGACACCGTTTCGCGCACGCCTTCCAGCGCCACGCCGACGCAGGAAAAGCTGGTGACGACGGCTGAAGAGCCGATGGACATGGCTGCCCAGGATCCGGAACCGGCGCTGGACGAGACGGACATGGCATCCGAGACCGACGGCGACGCCGCCGCTCCGATGGCCAAGTCCGAGGATCGCATCCAGCAGATCATGCAGGAAAACGGCGGCGACCAGAACCCCGAAGTGGCCGCAGTCACGCCCCGCAAGGTGCGTACGATGGTCGTGAAGTCGGATGGCACACTGGTTCCCCGTGAGGACCCGGCTCCTGCTGCTCCGGCGATCGACCCGGCAACGACGGCGTCGGAGAGCGTCACCGATCCGGTCGGCGCAACCACCACGGCATCGGTGCCCGACGCCAAGCCTGCCGCATCGCTGAACGCCAATGAGCCTGTCCCGGCAGAAGCCAATGCTGCTCCGAAGGCAGCAGCCAAGCCGCAGAACTCGACCACGCCGAAATCGGTGGCGATCGCGCCGACGCGTCCTTCCGATCAGCCGGTCGATGTCGTGGGTGAAGTGAAGGCCGATCAGGTTGCAGCCCTTGCTCCGGCAAGCGCTGCTGCGGCCGGTGCATGGTCCATGCAGATCGCTTCGCAGCCAAGCCAAGCGGCCGCCCAGTCGTCCTATCAGGACCTGCAGCGCCGCTACGGCAGCGTGCTCAACGGCCACCAGGCAAATATCGTCAAGGCAGAGATTGCCGGCAAGGGTACGTTCTGGCGTGTTCGCGTGCCTGCACCGAGCCGCAACGAAGCGATCTCGCTTTGCGAAAGCTACAAGGCTGCCGGCGGCAACTGCTTCGTCTCGAAATAGGCAACTGGCAACATTCGAAGATAATGAAACCGGCGCGACATGTTCGCGCCGGTTTTGCTTTGCGGCAGGCCCGATAGCGATTTCGAATGGATTCCCTCGAAGCCCATGTTGCTCTAATCTGGGGGCCATGACCGAATCAAAATCCATGATCCTCGGCTGTGCCGGGAAAACGCTCACTCCTGACGAAATTCGCTTTTACGGCGATGAACGCCCTTGGGGCTTTATCCTTTTTGCCCGCAACATCGGCGAGCCGGAACAGATCCGCGATCTGGTCGCCTCGATGCGCGACAGCATCGGCCGCCCGGAAGCGCCGATTTTCATCGACCAGGAGGGCGGCCGCGTCCAGCGTCTTCGCCCGCCGATCGCGCCGAATTATCCGGCAGGTGCGGCCCTTGGCGCACTCTACAGGAGCGATCACGAGGCGGGGCTGCGTGCCTCTTGGCTTCTGGCGCGGCTGCACGCCTTCGATCTCCTGCGTCTCGGCATAACGGCGGACTGCCTGCCGGTGCTTGATGTGCCGATCGAGGGTGCAAGCGATGTCATCGGCACACGCGCCTACGGCAAGGAGCCGCAAAGCGTGACGGCGCTGGGCAAGGCTGCGGCCGAGGGGCTGCTTTCCGGTGGCGTTCTGCCGGTGATGAAGCACATTCCGGGTCACGGACGGGCGTTCTCGGATACGCATTTCGAACTGCCGACGGTCGATACGCCGATCGAGGAATTGCGGGCCCATGATTTCGCCCCGTTCAAGGCGCTAAGTCATCTGCCGATCGCAATGACCGCGCATGTTGTATATTCTGCGATCGATCCGGCGGCACCAGCGACCACTTCCGAGAAGGTGATCCGGGAGATCGTGCGCGGTGAGATCGGTTTTGACGGCCTGCTGGTCAGTGACGATACGTCGATGAAGGCACTTTCTGGGGATTTCCCGTCCAAAGCCGCTTCGATCCTTGCGGCTGGATGCGATCTGGTCCTTCACTGCAACGGGGTGATGGAAGAAATGACAGGCATAGCTTCACGCACCACGGCGCTCGAAGGAAAGTCGCTGGAACGCGCCGATCGTGCGCTAAGCTATATTCGTGAGCGCGACGCAGCCGACGAGGCGCAGATACGGGCCGAGTTTGCGAACTATTTCGAAGCGGTGGCATAGCCGCCGCGGAGTTTAAGGAGAGAAGGCACCGAATTGGCGGAGACATTGGAGAGCCGGGCCGGGAAGGCCACACCGATGGACCGTCTCTGGGCGGAAAACGACGATTCACGCGGCGTCAGCGAACCGACGATGCAGGTCGACGTTGCCGGTTTCGAAGGCCCGCTTGATCTCCTTTTGCATCTGGCGCGCAACCAGAAGGTCGATCTCTCCCGCATCTCGATCCTGGCGCTGGCCGAGCAGTATCTGAAATTCATCGACAGCGCCCGCGCAATCCGGCTGGAACTCGCCGCCGACTATCTCGTCATGGCGGCTTGGCTCGCTTTCCTGAAATCTAAGCTGCTCATTCCCAAGCAGCCGGGCGACGAAGGCGAAAGCGGCGAAGAACTTGCCGCTGTCCTGCAATTTCGCCTCAAGCGCCTTGAAGCGATGCGGGATGCTGCTTCGCGGCTCGTCAATCGCAACCGGCTTGGCCGTGACGTTTTCGCGCGCGGCATGCCGGAAATGGTCATCATCGACAAGAAGAACGAATATTCCGCCTCGCTCTACGATCTGTTGACTGCCTATGCCATTCAGCGGCAACGGCAGGCGATCACCAATGTGCGGATCGCCAAGCGCGGTGTCTGGTCGCTCAAGGAAGCGCGCGATATCCTCACCCGCCTGGTTGGCTCGTTCAAGGACTGGACGGCGCTCGATCAGTTCCTGCTCGCATACATGACCACTCCTGAGGAGCGGGCGACGGCAATCGCCAGCTCTTTTGCCGCCACACTGGAACTGGTGCGCGAGGGCCATATAGAGATGCGGCAGCAGGATGCCTTCGCGCCGCTCTATCTGCGCAGCCGTGCGCCGGCTGAAAAAGCAATCGAAGGTGCGCCATGAGTGACAGCGCAAATGCCACGGTGATCCCGTTCACGGTCGATGAAGAGGCCGAAGCCGAACGCAATCCGGCGGAGCGCCTGATTCTGGCGGAGGCTGCGCGCATGGCCGAGGCCATCGTCTTTGCCAGCACTGAGCCGGTGACTGAAAAGCAGCTTGCATCGCGCCTGCCTGAAGGTGTCGATGTTCGTGCCGCCATGGCTGAACTGCAGAAAATCTACGCGCGACGTGGCGTGAACCTCGTTCGTGTCGGCGACGCGTGGGCCTTCAGGACCGCCGGCGATCTGGCCTTCCTGATGAACCGCGACGCCATACAGCAGAAGAAGCTGTCGCGCGCCGCCCTCGAGGTTCTGGCCATCATCGCCTATCACCAGCCGGTGACGCGCGCCGAGATCGAGGACATTCGCGGCGTCGAGACGTCGAAAGGCACGCTCGACACGCTGATGGAGACGGAATGGGTGCGGATGCGCGGCCGCCGCCGCACGCCCGGCCGGCCGGTGACCTATGGGACGACCGAAAAATTCCTCGACCATTTCGCACTCGAAGAAATCCGCGATCTGCCGGGTATGGAAGAATTGAAGGGAGCAGGACTGTTATCGGCCCGGATGCCGTCGAATTTTTCTGTTCCGCTTCCGCCGTCCGATCTTGATCTGCTGACCGAGGACGAAGATCCGCTGACCGATATCGACCTTGAAGAGCTCGGGCTGTTGACACCTCGCGTCACAGATGATTGACCGGGACCGGGTGGTTCAAGGGTAGTGTTTTAAGTGAAGAATGGGGAAGCGCAGACCGCAAGCCGGGTGACCGCGGGTGTCACTTTTGCCGCGCGCCTTGCTTTCGAAAACATCTGCCATTCATTCGGGGCTGAAGCCGAGACGCTGCGCGACGTTACGCTCGCCGCCGAGCCGGGCGAAGTTCTGTGCCTGCTCGGACCGTCCGGCTCGGGCAAGACGACGTTGCTTCGTATTGCTGCCGGCATCGAAAGCCAGTCGACCGGACGCGTTCTGCTCAACGATCGCGAGATCGCGGGACCGTCAGTCTTCCTGCCACCGGAAAAACGCTCGATCGGCCTGGTTTTCCAGGATTTCGCGCTGTTTCCGCATCTGACCATCCTGGACAATGTCCGCTTCGGTCTGACCGCGCTTTCGGGTGAGGAGGCTCGGCGCGAAGCTTTGATTGCACTGTCCCGCGTCGGGCTGGAGCATTACGCAGGTTCCTATCCGCATGTGCTGTCCGGTGGCGAACAGCAGCGTGTGGCGCTGGCACGTGCCTTGGCGCCGCGGCCAGCGGTGCTTTTGATGGACGAGCCGTTTTCCGGGCTCGATTCGCGCCTCAAGGACAATGTGCGCGCCGAGACGCTGGCGATCCTGCGCGAAAGCCGCGCCACCGCGATCGTCGTGACGCATGACGCCGAGGAAGCGATGCGCATGGCCGACCGGATTGCGCTTCTGAGGGATGGCCGCCTCGTCCAATCCGGCCGCGCCGAGGAGCTTTATCTCAGCCCTGCGAATCTGTTTGCAGCCGGGTTTTTTTCCGAGCTGAACGTCTTCGATGGCCGGGTTGCGAATGGTGTGGTGGATACGCCGGTCGGCAAGATCCCGTCGCCGGATATCGCGGACGGCGCAAAGGCGACGGTGGCGGTGCGGCTGACAGGCTTCGAGGTCAGCGAAACGGAGGGCGAAATCGAGGCAAGAATACTGTCGCGCCGGTTCCTCGGCGTCGTGGAATTGCTGGAATTCGCCGTTTCAGGTGCCGAAAAGCCGGTGCGCGCCCGCATACGCTGCGGCGCTTTGTCTGCCAAAGCACGTGACATCTGGCTTTCCTTGCGAAAGTCTGACGTACTTCTGTTTGAAACGCAGCGCGAAAGCGCATAGATCAATCTCAGGAAATCGTTCGAGAGAGAGTTACAATGGGTTCCTTTTCGATATGGCACTGGCTCATCGTGCTGGTAGTGGTTCTGCTGCTGTTCGGCCGCGGCAAGATCCCGGAATTGATGGGCGACATGGCTAAGGGCATCAAGAGCTTCAAGAAGGGCATGTCTGACGAGGACGCCGAGGAAGGCGTCAAGACCGTCGATGGCAGGACCGTGGAGCATCGCTCCGACGAAACCATCCAGGCAGCCAAGGAAAAGGCCAGCAAGAGCTGAACCGTTTCCCAGCTAGTCAGGTTGGTTAGTCATGTTTGATATCGGCTGGACCGAAATGCTGGTGATCGCGGTCGTCATGATCGTGGTCGTCGGGCCGAAGGATTTGCCACGCATGCTGCGCACCTTCGGCAAAACGACGGCGAAATTGCGCACCATGGCGGGCGATTTCCAAAAGCAGTTCAATGAGGCTTTGAAAGAAGCCGAGCTCGATGACGTCAAGAAGTCAGTCGATGAGTTGCGCAGCCTGAACCCGGCCGCAGAAATCAGGAAGCAGCTCAATCCCTTCGAGAAGGCTGCAGCGGATGTTCGCGCCGGCGTTGATGCAGCCATGAAGTCGACGCCCTCCACCGCGGCGGAACCTGCTTCCGATGCGGTGCATGCGGCCGAGCCGCTGAAAAACGGCGCGACCACCATGCCCGGCGTTGCCGGTCCTGAAGCGATGCCAACTGCTGCGCCGGTATTTCCGGCGACAGCGCAGGAGCCCGCGCCAGTCGCCAAGCCTGCCAAATCGACGCCTGCTGCCAAGCCTGTAAAAGCGGCGAGTGTCGCCAAGCCGGTCAAGGCTGCCGCAGCACCGAACGCGGCTGTGAAAGCACCGGCGGCCAAAGCTTCCGCGCCGAAAGCCGCAGGCAAGGCTGCCGCTGAAAAGCCTGCAGCCAAACCAGCCGCAGCCAAGCCCGCCAAGGCGACGGCCAAAAGCCCGGCCAAGCCGGCCGCAACCAAGAAGAAATAAGCGGGAATCGCCAAGTGAGTGAACCGGAAGACGAAATCGAAAAGTCATCGGCGCCGTTGATCGAACATCTGATCGAACTGCGCACGCGTCTTATCTGGGCGATCGGCGGGTTTTTCGTAGCCTTCCTCGGCTGTTTCTTCTTCGCCAAGCAGTTGTTCAACCTGCTGGTCATCCCGTTCAAATGGGCGACCGCATGGGCCGGCCTCGACCCCCACAAGGTCGAGCTGATCTATACGGCACCACAGGAATTCTTCTTCACGCAGATCAAGCTTGCAATGTTCGGCGGCCTCGTCATCGCCTTTCCGCTGATTGCCTCGCAGATCTACAAATTCGTCGCTCCCGGCCTCTATAAGAATGAACGTGGCGCGTTTCTGCCATTTCTGATCGCGTCGCCCGTCCTGTTCCTGATGGGCGCGTCGCTGGTCTACTTCTTCTTCACCCCGATGGTGATGTGGTTCTTCCTGGCCATGCAGCAGGCCGGCACGGACGACCATGTGCAGATTTCGCTGCTGCCAAAGGTTTCCGAATATCTCAGTCTGATCATGACGCTGATCTTTTCGTTCGGCCTGGTGTTTCAGCTTCCGGTGGTCACGACGCTTATGGTGCGGGTCGGGCTGTTGTCGTCGCAGGCGCTTGTCGACAAGCGCAAATGGGCGATCGTGCTGGCCTTCATCGTTGCGGCAGTGCTGACCCCGCCCGATCCTGTCAGCCAGATCGGTCTTGCCCTTCCCACCATCCTTCTTTACGAGATTTCAATCTGGACCGCCCGGATGATCGAACGGAATCGCGAACAGGAACGCGTGGCGCGCGAGAAAAAGGAAGCCGCAGAAGCGGTAGCCGAAAAAGCGCCATTGAGTGGGACTGGAGACGGGACCGCCGCAAGCTGACAGCCTTTCGATCCCCCGTCGCGGTCGCCTTTAGAACTCATACTGCGACCGGACTTCTGACATGCTTGACATCAAATGGATTCGCGAGAACCCGAAAGCCCTCGTTGACGCCCTGGTGAAGCGTAACCACTCGCCGGAATCCGCGCAGGCAACCGTCGATGATCTGCTGTTGAAGGACGAGGAGCGTCGTGCCCATCTTGGCGAACTTCAGGTCAGGCAGGAGCGCCGCAACATAGCCTCGAAGGAAATCGGCAACGCCATGCGTGCTGGCGATTCGGCGCTGGCCGAGCAGCTCAAGCTCGAAGTCGCCGACATCAAGAGCTTCATCCAGAATGGCGAGGCGCGCGAGCGCGAACTCGACAAAGCGCTGGAAGATGCGCTGGCCGTCATTCCCAACGTGCCGTTTGATGACGTTCCAGTCGGCGCTGACGAAAACGACAATGTCGAAACGCGCAAGGTTGGCGCGATTAAGCCGCGCCCGAACTGGGTGAAGGAGCATTTCGAGATCGGCGAAGCGCTCGGCCTGATGGATTTCGAGCGCGCCGCAAAGCTTTCAGGCAGCCGCTTTACGGTGCTGAAGGGCAAGCTTGCGCGGCTCGAGCGCGCGCTCGGCCAGTTCATGCTCGACCTGCACACGACCGAGCATGGCTATCAGGAAGTGATCCCGCCGCTGCTGGTTCGCGATGAGGTTCTGTTCGGCACCAATCAATTGCCGAAGTTCGAAGAGGATCTGTTTTTCGTGCCTCACGGGGACGGACGGTTGGGCCTGATCCCCACCGCCGAAGTCCCGCTCACCAACCTCGTCCGCGAGGAAATCCTCGCTCAGGAAAAACTGCCGCTGCGCATGACGGCGCTGACGCCCTGCTTCCGCTCGGAAGCCGGCTCGGCCGGTCGCGACACGCGCGGCATGCTGCGCCAGCATCAGTTTTACAAGGTCGAGCTGGTTTCGATCACCGATGCGGACAGCTCGATTGCCGAGCATGAGCGCATGACGCAATGCGCCGAGGAGGTGCTGAAGCGCCTCGAATTGCCGTTCCGCACGGTCACGCTGTGCACGGGCGACATGGGCTTTGGCGCGCGCAAGACCTATGACATCGAGGTGTGGCTGCCGGGCCAGAACGCCTATCGCGAAATCTCGTCCTGTTCGGTCTGCGGCGATTTCCAGGCACGGCGCATGGATGCCCGCTACCGCGTCAAGGACGAGAAGTCGACGCGCTTCGTCCACACGCTCAACGGTTCGGGCACGGCTGTCGGCCGCGCGCTGATCGCGGTGCTTGAAAATTACCAGAACGAGGATGGCAGCGTAACCATTCCTGAAGTTCTGCGTCCTTACATGGGCGGCGCAGCCAAGATCGAGGCGAACTGACCTTATGCGCATTCTGCTGACCAATGACGATGGCATCCACGCCGAAGGCCTGGCCGCCCTCGAGCGCATAGCGCGCACTCTGTCCGACGATGTCTGGGTGGTCGCGCCGGAAACCGACCAGTCGGGTTTTGCCCATTCGCTGTCGATCTCCGAGCCGCTTCGCCTGCGCCAGATCAGCGACAAGCATTTTGCCGTGCGCGGCACGCCGACCGACTGCGTCATCATGGGCGTGCGCAAGATCATGCCGGAAGCGCCGGACCTCATCCTGTCCGGCGTCAATTCCGGCGCGAACCTTGCCGACGACGTGACCTATTCGGGTACGGTTGCCGGCGCGATGGAAGGCACGCTGCTCGGCATTCGCTCGATTGCACTGAGCCAGGCCTACAATGTGCAGGACGGCGCGCGGCTGGTGCCGTGGGAAACGGTCGAGGCGCTGGCGCCGGCGCTGCTGCAGCGTCTGCTTAAGATCGACCTGCCTGCGGGCACCTTCCTGAATGTGAATTTCCCGAACTGCCCGCCCGAGGAAGTCGAGGCGACCCGCGTTACCACCCAGGGCAAGCTGGTTCACAGCCTGTGGATCGACGAGCGCGCCGACGGCCGCGGCTTTCCCTATTTCTGGCTGCGCTTCGGCCGCGAACCACCCGAATTGAAGGAAGGCACCGACGTTCATGCCGTGCGCAGCAAGTTCGTTTCGGTGACGCCGCTGAAGCTCGACCTTACCGCGCATGAAATCCGCGACCAGTTGACGAAAGCGCTTGCATGAACTCCATCGACGACCGCGAAGGCTTTGCAGCATTTCTCCTGAGGTTGCGCGGACGCGGCATCGTTCCCAAGGACATGATCACCGCCTTCGAGGCGACGCCGCGCCGGGCCTTCATTTCCGCGCAGTGGCACAGCATCGCCTGGTCGGAGCGGACGCTGCCGATCGAATGCGGCGAGACGATCGAGGGCGCCGATCTGCAGGCGGCGGTGATCGCAGCCCTTGCCATCGAGCCCGGTAGCCGCGTCCTCGAGATCGGCACCGGCTCCGGCTACACCGCAGCCGTCATGTCGCGGCTCGCGGCGCGGGTGGTGACGGTCGATCGCTTCAAGACGCTGACCGAACAGGCGCGCCAGCGTTTTGAGGCGCTCGGCATCACCAATGCGTTCGTGCGTCAGGCCGACGGCTCGAACGGGCTGGCGGGCGAGGGGCCGTTCGATCGCATCGTCGTCTGGGCCTCGTTCGACGGCCTGCCGCGCACCTTCGTCGATCAACTGTCCAGCGGCGGCATCATGATCGCGCCGATCGGCCCCGACGAGGACGAGCAGGTGATGGCCAAGCTGACCAAGCTCGGCAGCCGCTTCGAGCGTGAGGATATCGGCGTGGTGCGTCTCCAGCCGATCGCCCGCAGCGTTGCTGCCGTGATCTGAGTCGTGGCTCTCACATTCGCGTATTTCTTACTATCTTCTCCAGCCTCTTAACCGACCAGTAACATTAACGCGCTTTAATCATACCAGTTGGGTATCGAGTATACGCGGGTTATTGCGATGCGAATCAGTATTTTAGCCAAGAACGAACGCGCTCTGGCGCGCAGTGCGGCCATATTCCTGGTCGCGAGCATGGCGGCGGGTTGCAGCGCCCAGGTCTCGCGATTCGGCGGCGGTGGTGTCGATGACATCTTCACGGCCTCGACGCCGAACCAGCGCCAGATCATGGGGCAGCAGAACCAGCCTTATCCGGGCGACGCCCAGATGGCGGCAGCGCCAGTTGCTCCCGCCCAGACAGAATCGGTCAGCCGCAGCGCGCTGACCCCGGTCTCCTCGCAGCCATTGCCTCCTCCGCCGGTAACGCAAGCCGCAATGAATACGCCGCGCGCTTCCAATCCTGCGCCGGCTCTGGCTCCGGTCGCTGCCGCAAGATCGCTTGATCAGACCGTGACGGGAACCGTCTCGCAGGCGAAGCCGGCTGTCATGGCAAGCGCGGAGGAAGAAGTCGCCGGCTGGTCGCGCGCCGGCGGCACGCAGATCACCGCCAAGGAAGGCGAGACCGTCTACAATCTCTCGCGCCGCTTCGGCGTGCCGGCCAATGTGCTGATGAAGGTCAATGGCATACCCGAGCATGGCGGGTTGCAGGTCGGCCAGAAGGTCGTCATCCCGACCTACGTCTATTCCAGCAAGGCGCCGGTTTCGGCTCCCGACAGCAATCCGAACGTTGCCGACGCCAGGTCTTCGACAGGCACCAAGTATGATGTTCCGGCCCATAAGGTGCCGGTACCGACGGGTGCGCCTGCGGGCAATCTCGGCGTGCTGCCGCAGACGCCGAAGCTGAAGGAAGGCGAGAATGCGCCTCAGCCGACCGCTACCGCTGCCAACGACGCCAAGGCGCCGACGGCACCCGGAACCTACAAGGTTCAGGAAGGCGACACGCTGAGCAAGATCGCGCGCAAGACGGGTGTGAGTTCGGCTGCTTTGAAGTCGGCTAATGGTTTGCAGGATGGCATCATCCGCATCGGCCAGACGCTTCAGGTTCCGGCCGGTGGTGCTGCCACCGTGGCTGCCGCGGCACCCGCACCGAAGGCCGCCGATCCGGTCGTTACCGGCGCGACCGTGCCCTCGAAGCCATCTGCCGCAGCCGCTCCGACGGTCGTAGCCTACACGCCGCCGAAGAAGGAAAAGCTCATCGAGCAGGTCGAGCAGGATGATTCAGCGGCACCAGATGCCACTGGCATCGGTCGCATGCGCTGGCCGGTTCGCGGCCGTGTCATCACCGCTTTCGGCAAGGGCGGCGGGAAGTCCAATGACGGCATCGACATCCAGGTGCCGGAAGGGACCCCGGTCAAGGCTGCCGAAAATGGCGTGGTCATCTACGCCGGGGACGGGCTTAAGGAATTCGGCAACACCGTTCTGGTGCGGCACGAGAATGGACTAGTCACCGTCTACGGCCACGCCAGCGAGCTGAAGGTCTCGCGCGGCGAGAAGGTCAAGCGCGGTCAGGAACTCGCTCTCTCGGGCATGAGCGGCAGCACGGACTCGCCGAGGCTGCATTTCGAGGTGCGCAAGAATTCTTCGCCGGTCGATCCGTCGACCTTCCTCGAATAAACGATTGCAGGCTTCCTGAATTCAAATCCATCATCTACGCCCGCCCCATTGGGGCGGGTTTTTGCGTTCGGAGATGACTGTAAGCGGATGAAGACGCTCAGTCTTTCAGCGGCTGACCAAGCCGGCCGGCGAGATCTTGAATGAATTGCCAGGCCACGCGCCCGGAGCGGCTGCCGCGCGTGGTTGCCCATTCCAGCGCATCGGCACGCAGGAGGTCCGGTTCGATCTTGAGATCGTGGTAGCGGACATAACCGTCGACCATCTCGAGATAGTCGTCCTGCGAGCATTTGTGGAAGCCGAGCCAAAGGCCGAAGCGATCCGAAAGCGAAACCTTCTCCTCGACAGCCTCGGAAGGATTGATCGCCGTCGAGCGCTCATTGTCGATCATATCGCGCGGCAGCAGGTGCCGGCGGTTCGACGTCGCGTAGAAAATCACATTGGCCGGACGGCCCTCGACGCCTCCCTCGAGCGCTGCCTTTAGCGATTTGTACGATGTATCGTCATGATCGAAGGAGAGGTCGTCGCAAAACAGGATAAAGCGGAAGGGGGCAGCCTTCAGGATCGTCATCAGCTTCGGCAGCGTGTCGATATCCTCGCGATGGATTTCGATGAGCTTGAGCGGCGCGTCCTTCTTGCGCGCGGCGTTGATCGAGGCATGCACGGATTTGACCAGCGACGATTTGCCCATGCCGCGCGCGCCCCAGAGCAGCACGTTGTTGGCCGGCAGGCCGGCGGCAAATCGCTCAGTATTGTCGACCAGGATGTCGCGAACGTGGTCGACGCCGCGGATGAGGCCGATATCGACGCGGTTTACGCGATGCACAGGCTCGAGAAAGCCGGGATCAGCCGCCCACACGAAGCAATCGGCTTCATTGATGTCCGTCTGCGGCACGGCGCGGGGCGCCAGTTTGCTGACGGCATCGATGAGAAGATCGAGCTTCTGGGTGAGCGTTTCGATGGTATTTTCGGTCATTTCGCATTCCGCATTCGTGGCAAACAATGTCGCGAACGCTCTAACATGCTCAAACAGGCCGGGAAAGCGGCTGCCGAAGGTGCTTACGCGGTTGCAAAGGTGGCTTGAGCGACTATATTCCCGCCAACTTTCACGAAGGGCTGGGGTAGTGGGCCCTCCCATAATTTTCAGGAGTTTTTTATGCCAGGTACAGGCGCAAGCCCCGACATGTTGATCAGCGTTCTGCCGTTCGTCCTGATCTTCGTGATCATGTATTTCCTGATCATCCGTCCGCAGCGCACGCAGCTCAAGAAGCGCGGCGAGATGCTGGCTGCCGTTCGTCGTGGCGATACGGTCGTCACCGGCGGCGGCTTCATCGGCAAGGTGACCAAGGTCATCGACGACAACGAACTGGAAATCGATCTTGGCGGCATGAAAGTGACCGCGTTGCGTTCGACAATCGCCGATGTGCGCGTGAAGGGTGAGCCTGTCGCCAATCAGAACGCCAAGAAGTAGTCTCTGACAGAGACTCGGCGTACAGAGTCGTCTGAACTGACGAGGCAAAATGCTCTATTTCTCGCGCTGGAAGACGATTTCCATCTGGGCCATTGTGATCTTGGGGCTGCTTTTTGCGGCCCCAAATCTGTTTTCGAAGGCAACGCTCGATGCGTTGCCGGACTGGCTGCCAAAGCGCGCCATGACGCTGGGCCTCGACCTTCAGGGCGGCTCGCACATTCTCCTGGCGCTTGACCGCAAGGACCTTGTCAACGAGCGCCTTGCGGTAACCCGCGACGACATTCGCACAAAATTGCGCGAAGCCAAGATCGGCTACACCGGCCTGACCGGGGCCGACAGGAGCGTGCAGGTCAGCATTCGCGAGGCAAATGAGGTCGACAAGGCCAAGGCAGCGCTCGATTCGCTGCTGCAGCCGGTGTCCTCCGGCATGTTCGGAACGGGTTCGACGCAGGAATTGACCCAGGACGAACCCCAGCCCGGCGTCTTGCGCTATACGCTGACTGATGAGGGTATCGACTACCGCGCCGAGGCGGCACTCGCGCAGTCGGTCGACGTAGCCACGCGCCGCGTCAATGAACTGGGCACGAATGCGCCGATCGTCGAGCAGCAGGGCGCAAACCGCATCCTCGTTCAGGTTCCTGGCCTTCAGGACCCGCAGCGCCTGAAGGAAATCCTCGGGCAGACCGCCAAGCTGACCTTCCAGATGATCGACCAGACCATGCCGGTGCAGGACGCGATTTCGGGGCAGCCGCCGGCCAATTCGACGGTGATGTATTCCCCCGACGATCCACCCGCTGCCTATCTGATCGAGGATCGCGTTATCGTCTCGGGCGAAAGCCTGATCGACGCAAAGGCTATCAGCCGCTCGGACGGCGAGTCCGTGGTTTCCTTCCAGTTGAACCCCGAGGGCACCGCGCGCTTTGGCGAAGCGACCCAGCAGAATGTCGGCCGGCTCTTTGCCGTCGTCCTCGACAATCAGGTCATTTCCGCTCCCCAGATCAGGGAACCCATTCTCGGCGGCGTCGGCCAGATCGCCGGAAACTTCAGTGCCGAGAGCGCGGCCGATCTGGCAGCATTGCTCCGCGCAGGTGCATTTCCGGCTCCGTTGACGATCGTCGAGGAGCGAACGGTTGCCCCCAACCTCGGCATGGATTCCATTATGGCAGGTGCAACCGCCGCCTTGATCGGCGGCCTGCTCGTGCTGGTTTTCATGATCATCGCTTATGGCGGCCTAGGCGTCATCGCTAACCTGGCGCTCATTGCCAACGTCGTGCTGATCATCGCCATACTTTCGCTGTTCGGCCTGGCGCTGACCATTCCCGGCATTGCCGGCATCATTCTCACCATGGGCATGGCGGTCGATTCCAACGTCCTTATCTATGAGCGCGTCAAGGACGAGCGGCGGCAGGGAAAATCGCTCGTGCAATCGCTCGACGCCGGCTTCTCTCGAGCCATGGCCACCGTTATCGATGCCAACGTCACCACGCTCATTGCAGCGGCAATCCTCTTTTATCTCGGCTCGGGCGCCGTGCGCGGCTTCGCCATCACCCTGGCCGTCGGCATCATCACCACCGTCTTCACCGCATTCACCTTCACGCGCTGGATGATCTCGTTCTGGCTGCGCCGGACGCGGCCGACCGAAATCCCGCGCGGCATCGTCAAATTCGTGCCGGACGACACCAGAATTCCGTTCATGAAGATGCGCAAATATGCGTTCGCTCTTTCGGCTATCCTGTCGATTGGCACCGCCGTGCTGTTCGTGACCAGGGATTTGAACTACGGCGTGGATTTCCTCGGCGGGTCGGTCATCGAAATGCGGGCCAAAACCGGCTCGGCCGATGCGACCGATGTGCGGGCGCGGCTGGATGAAGTCAATCTCGGCGAGGTGCAGGTGCAGGGCTTCGGATCGCCGCGCGATCTCCTCGTCAAGATCGCGGCGCAAGGCGGAGGCGATAATGCCGAACAATCCGCGGTCGAAAAGGCGCGGCTTGCCGTCGGCGAGGATTACGATTTCCGCCGGGTCGAGGTCGTCGGCCCGAACGTCTCGAACGAACTGGCGAAGGCGGGCGCCCTGGCTGTGCTCGCGGCTCTGGCGGCGATGCTCATCTACATCTGGCTGCGGTTCAAATGGCAGTTCGGCCTTGGCGCGGTCATATCGACGCTTCACGACGTCATCGCCATGATCGGTCTCTATGTCGTCACCGGCATGGACTTCAATCTCGCCAGTGTTGCCGCGATCCTCACCATCATCGGCTATTCGATCAACGACACCGTTGTGGTCTACGACCGCGTTCGCGAAAACCTGGCAAAGTTCAGGACGATGCCGATCAGGGATGTCGTGGACCTGTCGCTGAACCAGACCCTGTCGCGCACGATCCTGACGGGTGCGACGACGCTGCTTGCGCTGATTGCGCTTTATCTGTTCGGCGGCGAGATCATCAGCTCTTTCGCGCTGGCATTGATTTTCGGCGTGGTGTTCGGCACCTATTCCTCGATCTTTGTCGCCGGGCCGCTGCTGATCCTGTTCAAACCGCGCCCGGACACACTCGACAACGACACCAGTGTCGTGCGGACGGCCCAGCCGTCGAATTCATAGCGGGCAACAATGTCGGGCATTTTCATCAAAGAAGCGCATTTTCCCGGCCGCGCGCCGATCGAAGCCTATGGCAATGGCGGCTTTCGCTTTGCCGACATGTCGCATCGCGGCTCGATTCTGTGCCTGCCTTCCGGCATTTACGGTTGGGAACCGGCAGATCCGAATGCGCTGACGGCAGAGGATTTTGCGCGGCTTCTTTCCGAGGCTGGCGATGTCGAGATTCTGCTGGTCGGAACGGGCAAGGATTTGCGGCCTTTGCCGGCCGCACTCAAGACGGCGTTGAAAGATGCGCGCATCTCGTCCGATCCTATGTCCACGGGTGCTGCCGTGCGAACCTACAATGTGCTGCTCGCAGAAGACCGTGCGGTCGCAGCAGCCTTGTTAGCCGTCGATTGATATGAACGATCACGCCCAGATCGTGATGGAGGCGGTGCGCGCCGCCGACCGGGATCGCTACCTCTCGACGCTTTATGCGCCGGAAGACAAGCGCACCGGCCTTTTCGCTCTCTATGCTTTCAACGCGGAGATTGCCGGCGTTCGTGACCGCATCCGCGAGGCGCTGCCCGGCGAGGTGCGTCTGCAATGGTGGCGCGACGTGATCGCGGCGGGCACCGTCGAGGCAGCATCAGGCCATCCCGTGGCCGAAGCGCTGGTCAGCACGATTGCGGCTTACGGTCTGCCGCAAAACGCCTTCCAGAACTATCTCGACGCTCGGATTTTCGATCTCTACGACGATCCGATGCCGTCGCGAAACGACCTCGAAGGCTATTGCGGCGAGACGGCTGCTGCACTCATTCAGCTTGCGTCGATGATCCTCGATCCGCAAGCCGCACCGAAATTCGCCGAACTCGCAGGCCACGCCGGTTGCGCGCAGGCGATCACCGGCCTCTTGCGCCTGATGCCGATCCACCGCGCGCGCGGGCAGTGTTTCGTGCCGAAAGATATCCTCGCCGCTGCCGGCTCTTCGCCGGAGGAGTTTGTCTCCGGCGATGGCGGGGCGGGGGCTTCCCGCGCGGTTGAGGCGATGATCGCACTCGCCCAAGACCATCTCGGCACCTTCGAGCGTGGAGCGCGCGATCTTCCCGATACGCTGCGGCCGGCCTTCCTGCCCGTTGCATTGACCGGCGCCTATCTGAAAAAGCTCGGCAGTGCGCCCGCGAAAGCGCTGACCTCGGTGTCAGAGATTCCGGCCTGGCGCCGGCAGTGGATTCTCTTTCGCCACGCCACGCGCGATTGGCGATGAAACGCCTTTGACGTAAACGTCAATTATGATATTCCTCTCGCGACGCCGCTGCGGATAGCTGGACGCTTCGGTCGGGAGGAGAATTTCGGCCTATGAGCTTGCCTGTACTCGTCGCCATCGTGGTTGTCGGGATAGCTTTGTGTGTTCTGGCCGTCCACTTGACGGGCGGCAGCAAGGGCTCGTCGATCACCGCTTCTGATGATGCGAAACAGCGCTTTGGCGAAGATTTCCCGGAAGAAACAATCTGGACCGTTCGGCTCACCGCGGACGGCAAGACGGCATTTCTGGAACTCGACGGCGACCGAACCGGTATCGTCCAGAGCTTCGGCGACAAGTTCCTGACGCGCATCATCACGCAATCCGACGTGGTGTCGCTGACGAGTCCCGACCCTGAATGCCTGTCCATCCGGCTTAAGGATTTCACCTGGGCCGGCGGAGAGTTCGCTTTCGCCAACGCCGCCGATGCCAGCGCGGTGCGCAACGTGCTGCTACCCGCAAAAAGAGAAGCATCATGATGGAAAATTACGATTTCCCGCAGGTTACGCAGCTTGCCATTCCCTTCTTCGTTATCGCCATCCTGATCGAACTCTGGCTGGTGCGCACCGGGCGGGCCAAGGGCGCTTTCGAAACGCGCGATACCCTGACCAGCCTGATGATGGGCACAGGCAACGTCGTAGCCGGCATCCTGCTCGGCGTTGTTTCCTACACCGCCTTGCTGTGGGTCTGGCAGTTCCGTTTCTTCGACCTCGGCCTTTCCATCTGGGTGTTTCTGGCGGCGTTCCTTCTCGATGACCTGCGCTACTACTGGTATCACCGCATTGCACACCGCGTGCGCTGGGTGTGGGCCGAGCATGTCAACCATCATTCGAGCCAGCACTACAACCTCTCCACGGCGCTGCGGCAGAGCTGGACCGGCCTTTTCACCGGCATGTTCATTTTGCAGGTGCCGCTGGTGCTGCTCGGTTTCCACCCGGCGGTGATCGCCTTCGTCTTCGGCTTCAACCTCGTCTGGCAGTTCTGGATACACACCGAGACGATCGGCAGGATGTGGGGCTGGTTCGAGATGATCTTCAACACGCCGTCGCACCACCGTGTCCACCACGCCACCAATCCGCGCTATCTCGACGCCAACTATGCCGGCACGCTGATCATCTGGGACCGGATGTTCGGAACTTTCGTCGCGGAACTGCCGGAGGACCAACCACGCTACGGCATCGTCAAGAACATCGGCACGTTCAACCCGGTGAAAGTCGCGTTCCACGAATGGGTCGGCATGTTCCGCGACGCGGTAGCACCCGGCCTGACTTTGCGCCAGCGCCTCTCCTACCTGTTCCAGCCGCCAGGCTGGAGCCATGACGGGTCGCGCAAGACTTCGCAAGACCTGAAGCTGGACTATGTCCGCCTTCATCCCGGTGAATCCGGAAAGCCTGGCCTTCCGGCTACCTCGCAAGAATGATGCGGGCCTGATTGAAATAAGGACAAAGCGCCTCTATTCCTTTTTATCGGAGAAATAATATTCGATATGCGAGGTATAGTGGCATGCTTCGTCTTGTATTTATTGCTTTGCTTTTCTCCATTTCGACCGTTGTACACGCCGCGCCGGCAATAGACTGGCGCGTCGAGCATCCATTCCGCTACTTCCTCGAAACCCGCGACTTCGACATGCAGCGCGAGGCCATGGCCGATGTCATGGCTGCCAATGGCGGCGCGCTGTCGGCGACTGCGGTGTCCGATCTCGAACGTTCGCTGAACGATCCACGCTGGCTGCGCGAATGGTACAGGCAGGATTCCACGCTTTATGCCAATCCGCGCAGTGCCGGCCGGCCGGAGCGCGGATGGGCGCATCACATCAACCGCCGCCGCGCCACTTGCTGGGACAGTCGCCAGCAATGGCATTCGTCCTGCGCCAGCGACACATTCGGCACAGCGCTACGCACAGACTATGTCAGGCGGCAGCGCCATACCGTGATCCTGAAGCTGACCGAGCCGCCGTCGGGTCAGTGCAAATGGCAGGCGGCGAGGGCGATCTTCATTGAGGGCAACGCGCTCGTCACGATGACGGAGAAGCCCTGCGCCGCCGATGTCGAGACGCGCATTCCCTTCGAGCCTGACCTTCCCGAAGCCCAGCGCGGCGTGGCCGTCGCCGTGCAACTGCCCGACGGCACCAGTGTCTCGCACGAACCGATCTGGGTGCGCGACCGGCTGGTCGTCGGCATGGGCGACAGCTACTCCTCGGGCGAAGGCAACCCGGACACGCCGGTCGAGATCGACCGGTTCTCGCGTCGCGCCGGGCTCAATATCTCCTATCTCTACGACCCCGACGCCCAGGCGATCCGTTCGAACGCTACCTATTCGCTTCCGGTGCGCTACCAGAACGGCCCCGCCGGCTGGCTCGACCGCAAATGCCACCGTTCCGCCTACAGCTATCATCTGCGCACGGCTCTGGAGATCGCGCTCAGCGACGTCAAGCATTCGGCGGTGACTTTCCTGGGCTTTGCCTGCTCGGGCGCGGAGCTGACCGAGGGTTTTCTGTTTCCCTATGCCGGCGTCGAGAGGGTCGAGCCCAGTTACTTCACCGCCGGCGGGCGGCTGCGCCGTGACATGCCGCAGGTCGACCGCCTGATGGTCGAGCTTTGCAGCGACGACCTGATGCGCAGGCTTCCCCGCCGCACGATCTCGCTGGATCAGCCGGTGACCGCGCCCAACGACCGCCCGGTGCGCAGCGTCAGCCTGCTCGATTGCCCGAGCGGAAAATTCCTTCGGCCGGTCGACCTGCTGATCGTCTCGATCGGCGGCAACGATATCGGCTTCACGCCGCTGATCGTTGATACGCTGACCAAGACGCGACCGCCTTACGCCAACCTCAACACCGAAATTCGCGCCAGGGCGCAGGGCAACGATCTTATCCGTCTGGCCGCCCGGCTGACCAAGGCGCATGGCATCGATCGTGCGCAGGAGAGGGCGCGGGAACTGCCGGCGCGGTTTGCCGCCTTGCGCAAGGCGCTGGCGCCGATCCCGATCGTCAAGGGTGACGCCGGCAAGCCCAATATCGTCCTTACGGCCTTTCCCAAGGTCGAGTTCAATGAAAACGGCCGTCTCTGCGGCGAGAGCGATCCGCGCGAACGGCTCGAAGGGTTCAATGTCGGCGGCGTGCTGTCGATCGATGTTCCGGAATTGCGGCTGGTCAGCCGATTCGCCAACGAGGTTCTTTATCCGGCCACCCGGGACGCCGCGCGCGCCGGCAACTGGTATTTTGTCGACGCCCACCGGGAGCCGTTCGCCAAGCACGGCATATGCGCGCAGAAGCGCGACGCCAACGGCAATGTCTCGGCTGCCGAAAACCTGATGCTGCC
Organism: Mesorhizobium sp. CCNWLY176; assembly: GCF_037153935.1. NCBI lineage: Bacteria > Pseudomonadati > Pseudomonadota > Alphaproteobacteria > Hyphomicrobiales > Phyllobacteriaceae > Mesorhizobium > Mesorhizobium sp. CCNWLY176. The sequence continues at coordinate 89,843 of NZ_JBBBDZ010000011.1, read as the reverse complement.
CTATTATCACTTCGCCAGCCCGGTAAATCGCTGGTCGGATTTCGAGCCTTTTGCGGAAAACCGTGAAACCGGCTTCAACCGCCTGCGCGACACGCGCGCCTACGCGCCGCGCGAGCGCTGGTTCCGCACCCTCAACGACATCTGCCTGTTCGTGCAGTACAAAGCCAACGGCTCGCCGCCGCCAACAGGACAATGGGGCCTGCTCGATCTGATCGAAGCCTGCCTTGGCGGTCCGTTCCATCCAACGGCCGAAGGTCATGCGCATATCGCGGATGCGGTTTTCAACACGGCCAAGCAGATCCTGAAACTGCCGGCACCGAATGTTGCGGATTTGAGGTCGGGGTTGTAGTGCGGCCCTCTTCCTTCTCCTTGAGGGGAGGGTGGCCCGTAGGGTCGGGTGGGGTCGCTGCGGCCGTGCTCGACGTTCCTTGGCGCCGCGCCGCTGCCTTGACCGACCCCCTCTGGCGCTTCGCGCCATCTCCCCCTCAAGGGGGGAGAATACGCCGGCGCGTTTCATCGCCAACCGTCCTCATCCTGAGGTGCGAGCGCAGTGAGGCTCGAAGGACGCACCTTATCGCCACACCCGCTCTCCACCCCAGGAAACTGACTCTACCGCCGGGTGAAAAACAGAAAGCGGTCGAGGCCGCGCGAATTGACGTAGCTTCGCCTCTCGCGATGCAGGCGGCGCGCGACGCTCATCGACGCGCTGTTTTCGGGCGCGACGATTGATCCGATTTCCGGCTCGCTGGTCGCGGCAAAGGCAGTGGCGAGGCATGCTCGGGCGGCCTCGAGGGCAAAGCCGTGGCAACGCCGATCGGGAGCGATGTGGTAGCCGATCTCCAGAAGGGGCTGGCCGCCAGCGTCCTGCCAGGTCAGGCCGCAATCACCGATCAGCCGTCCGGTGCTTTTTTCAATGACCGCCCAGAGTCCGAAGCCGTGCTCGGCGTAGCGCTCGAGATTGCGGCCTATCCATTCGGCCGCGGCAGCCTCGGTGGTCATTTCGGGATAGAAGCGCCGGGCATAGTCGTCGGCGAAGACGGTCAGCAGATCCGACGCATCGTCCGCCCTGAACTCCCGCAGAATAAGGCGTTCTGTCTCGGGCGGCTGCATGGTCGCTCTATTCCGCGGCTTGCGCTTCCGGCGCAATGCCGAGCCATTCACGGCAATCAGCCAGCGCGCGCGAGGTGATGGCGTGGCGCTTGGCGACGATCTTTTCCTTGCCGCGCAGGCGCTTGCCTTCGGATTTCACTGCCTCGACTGCCGGAAACAGGCCGAAATTGACGTTCATCGGCTGGAAGGAGCGCTTTCCCGGCTCGTCGTCGGAGACGATGTGCCCGCCGGTGATGTGGTTGAGCAACGCGCCGAAGGCGGTCGTCACGGGCGGCGCTGATGCCTGCTGGCCAAGAATCTCGGCGGCGGCGAAGCGGCCGGCGAGCAGGCCGATGGCGGCGGACTCGACATAGCCCTCGCAGCCGGTGATCTGCCCGGCAAAGCGCAGGCCGGTGCGGCCCTTGAGCTGAAGCGTTTCATCGAGAAGCGTCGGCGAATTGATGTAGGTGTTGCGGTGGAGGCCGCCGAGGCGGGCGAAATCGGCGTTTTCCAATCCCGGAATCATCCGGAATATCCGCACCTGCTCGGCATGCTTCAGCTTGGTCTGGAAACCGACCATATTGTAGAGCGTGCCCAGCGCATTGTCCTGCCGCAGCTGGACGACGGCATAGGCCTTGACGTCCGGATTGTGCGCGTTGGTGAGGCCCATCGGCTTCATCGGACCATGGCGTGCGGTTTCGGGGCCGCGCTCGGCCATCACCTCGATCGGCAGGCAGCCGTCGAAATAGGGCGTGCCTTCCCACTGCTTGAACTCGGTCTTGCCACCATCGATCAACGCCTGGATGAAGGCCTCGTACTGCTCCTTGTCCATCGGGCAGTTGATGTAGTCCTTGCCGGTGCCGCCGGGTCCGACCTTGTCGTAGCGCGACTGGAACCAGCATGTGTCCATGTCGATCGTGTCGAAATGCACGATCGGCGCGATGGCGTCGAAGAAGGCGAGCGCATCGGCGCCGGTCTTTGCAGCGATTGCTTCGGCAAGCGACGGTGCAGTCAGTGGGCCGGTGGCGATGATCGCCTGTTCCCATTCCTCGGGCGGCAGGCCGGTCACTTCTTCGCGCATGATGGTGATCAGTGGATGGGCTTCGAGCTTTGCCGTCACGGCTGCCGCGAATCCGTCGCGGTCGACGGCCAGCGCGCCGCCGGCCGGCACCTGGTTCAGGTCGGCCGAATTCATGATCAGCGAGCCGGCAAGCCGCATTTCGGCATGCAGCAGCCCGACCGCATTGGCCTGCGCGTCGTCTGAGCGGAAGGAATTGGAGCAGACGAGTTCGGCGAGGCTGTCGGTTTTATGCGCGTCGGTGCCGCGCACCGGGCGCATTTCGTGAAGCACGACAGGCACGCCGGCCTGTGCCGCCTGCCAGGCGGCTTCGGAGCCGGCGAGACCGCCGCCGATGATATGGAGCTGTTTTGTTGTCATGGAGGGGGAATAGGCCGATGGCCGGGGGAAATCAATCTCTGCCGAAACACGGCCCTAAAACAACAACACCCGCCGGGGGAGGAGGTCCGGCGGGTGTCGTTTTGATCGGTCAGCGATCGGGAGGAGGTGAAGGCTGACCGTATTCATCGGAACCTGGGAGGAGGTAGGCGCCGACGAAATTCTTTTCATTCTTTTCGCCGTTTAGAGGGTGCGAAGGCCCTTTGGGAGACAACACCCGCCGCGGGAGGAGGTGCGGCGGGTGTCGTTTTGGCCAGTCAGCGATCGGGAGGAGGTGAAGGCTGACTGTATTCATCGGAACCTGGGAGGAGGTAGGCGCCGACGAAATTCCTGTTAGATCGAGCGGCGAGCGACCGACTGGATTTCGGCGCGGTTGATGCCGAGGTCCGAGAGCTCACGGTTCGAAAGGCGGCTCAGCTCGGAAACGGTTTCCCGGTAGCGGCGCCAGTTGCGGTAGTTGCGAAGGATGTTCATTTCTTTTTTCTTGCTTTCTTTACGTCTTGGTAGTGCCGAGGCCACGATCGGCCTCGAAATCAGTTAGGCGGCCTTGCGGGCAACGAAAGGAATGTCGCTGCGGCTGATGCCGAGGTCAGTCAGTTCGCGGTTCGAGAGGCGGCTCAGCTCGGAGACGGTGTCCCGGTAGCGGCGCCAGTTGCGGTAGTTGCGGATCAGGTTCATCGTAGTTCTCGTTTCGTCTTTCGTTCGTTTTCTTTGTCGCTGTTTACGAAGCCTAAATATGTCCGGTTGTTACATTTTAAAAGTGCTATCGGCGCATGGCAGCAATGCGTTTTGTGCATTGCAACATTAATCGATTTTAGTGGCTGCGGCGCAAATGTGGCCAAATCTTAAAAAAGCCATGACAACAACGGCTTGTTCGGCGATCTTTCGTCGCAGGCTGTATCGGGAGAATTGCATTGGCCGGTTATTCGTCGCGGGTGAAGAAGGACATCGGCCGCTGGCTGGAGAGGGACCTCATCGACGCCCAGACAGCCGAGGCGTTATCGCGCGACGTCGAGGCGAATGAAAGCAACCTGTTCAGTTTCGGTTTCATCCTCGCGGTGATGGCGGCCTTGCTGCTGGGCGCGGCGATCCTGCTTCTGGTCGCTTCGAACTGGGAAGCGATCCCGCGCCTGATCCGCGTCGCCTGCCTGTTTGCGATCATCCTGGGCGGTTACATCGGTGGTGCGGCGCTGAAGCTGCGCGGCAGCGACGCCATTGCCGAAGCGCTGTGGCTGATAGCGGCAGCGGCCTTCGGCGGTGCGATCGCGCTGATCGGGCAGATGTATCATCTCTCAGGCGACGAGGCTTCCGCCGTGATGACCTGGTGCCTTGGGACGGCGCTGGCGGCTGCCGCATTGCGTTCCGGCCCGCTCACCATTGCAGCCGCTGGAATTGCGATCGCCTGGATGGTGCTGAGCCAGGTCGAATATTGGGACAGCGGCCGGTTTCCGTTCTTCTATCTGGCCATCGCTGTTGTGCTCTGGCTGGTGTCCTACTGGACGGACAGCCGCACCGCGCGTCATCTGATCCTCTTGTCACTCATATTATATGGCGGCCTGCTGGCGGTGCATTACGACGACGTCGCCGGCATCGGCACTGCCATGGCGATCGTCTCGGCGGCACTGTTTGCGGCAGCGGTCTATCTGCGTGATCCCGTCGAGAAGATCGTGCAGCTTGGGGGAAGGCTGCCGGTGCACTGCCTGATAGGTTTCCTGACTGGATTGGCGCTGGTGCAGGCTGAAATGGTCGACAAGACGCCGGGCCTGGCTATCGGAGCACTCGTGACCTTCGCCGGCATTGCCGCAGCCCTGCTGCTGGCTGGCCGCGAAAGCCGCATGCTTCGCTGGGTCGCCTATGCCGGCTTCGGTCTGGAGCTCTGTTACGTCTATGTCGTCATGTTGGGCACGATGCTCGACACGGCCGGCCTGTTCCTGGCCTCCGGCATCGTGCTCGGCATCATTGCGCTCTTCATCATCAGGGTCGAGAAGCGCGTCAGGAACAAGCTGCTTGAGCAAAAGGGAGCCTCGTGATGCCCAAGAACAGGCTTCTTATATCCGCGCTTGTCCTGGCACTCGTGCAGACCGGCTTCCTGTCGTGGATCATCGCATCGCGCGCGGCGATCCTGCGCAACGGTCAGGAAGTCCTGCTCAAGGTCGAGCCGGTCGATCCGCGCGACCTACTGCGCGGCGATTACGTCCGGCTCGGCTATGACATTTCGGCGGTGCCGGTTGAGATTGTCGTCAATCGGCCAACTGATGCGGCGAAGGCCGACTTCAGATCGATCTATGTTCGCGTCAAGAAAGGCCCCGACGGCTTTTGGTATCCAGCTTCGGCTTCGCTGGAAAAGGTCTTTGCCGCGCCGCCGGCTGACGGCGAGGTGGATCTACATGGCACCGTTATTTACGGGGTTCCAGAGGATGGCAACATTGGCGTCCACTACGGCATCGAACGCTTCTATCTCCCCGAAGGCGAGGGGCTGGCGATCGAGCGCGACATGCGCGTGCGCAGCTTCGGCATCCTCGCGGCTGTCGATAAAAACGGCACGCCGCAGATCAAGGCGCTGATGGACGGGGAGACAAAGTTGTTTTCGGAGCCGCTTTATTGATTCTTCGTGTCTATGTCTTGCCCCAAGTGCGTTCTATAGCCGTATCAGCTTCTCTATCGAGCGCCACAGGACTGCATACTGAATGATCATAAAAGAATATAAAATTGACCGATTTATACCGATAGATAGGAAGTAGTCAAAAGATACAATGAGTATCGCCATTGCTATTAGTATATATAATTTTTGTGGGTGCGAAAAATTTAAATTTAATTTGTTTTTGAATGAAAAATATATCCTGCAATACATAAAATTCGTAAGAAGTACTATAAATACTAGAATGAAATCAAATTTAAAGGCCTCTTCCATGCGTACGCAAGCTCCCCAGCAGGTGTGATCTCTCACGATATGCGTTTGCCGTCGCTTGGGGAAGATCAAGGGCGCAGGCTCGATTTGCGGTCCGAGGATGAAAGCAGGCTTTCTGAATTGTTGTTCAGATATGGTGCGCATGGAGGGACTCGAACCCCCACGCCTTTCGGCACTGGAACCTAAATCCAGGGCGTCTACCAGTTCCGCCACATGCGCGCGGCCTGCAAATCTCACGTGGCCATCATTCTGTCAATGTCGCGATTGAACGATGAACCGGCTTACGTGCGAAGAGAGTTGAAAAATCAGTCCGTGTATGACAAAAGGCGTGTCAAATGTGACGGGTTATAAAGGTCCGCTTCGGACGAATGTGGTAAGAAGCAGGAAAAACAAAGACTTACCCACATTCTTGGAATGGACTGACAGCATTTTCCGCCGGTGGCGCAAGCCACCCCGGTTGAATTGCTTCACCCGCCCAAAGAATACCCCCGGCACGAGAATTCCGGCAGGCTGAGCGGCAGAACGCCGTGTGTTCAGCCGCTTTCGTGAAAACAAAGGTTTTATGATGCAGGTTACCGAAACACTCAATTCCGGTCTTAAGCGCGAAATCAAGGTGACCGTGCCGGCCGGCGATATGGAAGCCAAGCTCGTCGAGCGGCTTTCGGACGCCAAGAACAAGGTGCGTATCAACGGCTTCCGTCCCGGAAAAGTGCCGATGCAGCACCTGCGCAAGGTCTACGGCAAGTCGTTCATGGCCGAGGTCGTCAACGAGATTCTGTCGAACTCGACGCGCACCATCATCTCCGATCGTGGCGAAAAGGCTGCCATGCAGCCCGAAGTCACCATGACCGAGGACGAGAAGGAAGCCGAAAAGATCCTCGCCGGCGGCGCGGACTTCGAGTTCCAGCTTTCCTACGAAATCATCCCGGCCATCGAGATCAAGGATTTCTCCAAGATCGCCGTGACCCGCCAGGTCTTCGACGTGCCGGAAGGCGAGATTGACGATCAGGTCAAGCGCATCGCCGAATCGTCGCGCACCTATGAGCCCAAGACCGGCAAGGCCGCTGAAGGCGATCGCGTCACGATCGACTATGTCGGTAAGATCGACGGCACGCCGTTCAACGGCGGCACCGGCAACGACCAGCCGCTGGTTCTCGGTTCCAAGGAATTCATCCCGGGCTTCGAAGACCAACTGGTCGGCACCAAGGCCGGCGACGAGAAGCTCGTCACCGTGACCTTCCCGGAAAACTACAACGCGCCTGAACTGGCCGGCAAGGAAGCCACCTTCGACGTCACCGTCAAGGAAGTCGGCAAGCCCGGCGATCTCGAGATCAACGACGAGACCGCCAAGAGCCTCGGCCTCGAATCGCTCGAGCGCCTGCGCGAGATCGTGCGCGGCCAGATCGAAAGCCAGTTCGGCACGATGACGCGCCAGAAGGTCAAGCGCCAGCTTCTCGACCAGCTCGATGAGAGCTACAGCTTCGAGGCGCCGTCGAAGCTCGTTGAAGCCGAGTTCGAAAACATCTGGAACCAGGTCCACCGCGATCTCGAAGCAGCCGGCCGCACCTTTGCCGACGAAGAGACGACGGAAGAGGAAGCCCGCGCCGAGTATCTGCGCCTTGCGGAGCGCCGCGTGCGTCTTGGCCTCGTTCTGGCCGAGATCGGCGAGAAGGCCGGCGTGCAGGTGTCGGACGAGGAACTACAGCGCGCTCTGTTCGAGTTCGTTCGCCGCTACCCGGCCAACCAGCAGCAGGAAGTCTTTGATTTCTACCGCAACAACGCCAACGCGCTGACGACCCTGCGCGCGCCGCTGTTCGAAGAGAAGGTCATCGACCATCTGCTGACCCAGATCTCCGTCACTGACCAGAAGGTCAGCAAGGAAGAGCTGATGGCCGACGACGAGGAAGAAGGCGCTGCCAAGCCTGAGAAGAAGGCCAAGAAGGCATCCGCTAAGAAGGCCGACGACGAGGCTACTGCCGAAGAGCCGAAGAAGAAGGCCGCTCCCAAGAAGAAGGCCAAGGAAGCCGACGCCGAATAAGGCGACGCTTCCGGGACGTCATGAAAAAGGCCGCTGGTAAGACAGCGGCCTTTTTTCTTTGAGCTGAATGGAGTGGAACCAATGAATTCTGAAACAATCGAGATCTATCACCCTCGCGATGTTTCAAATTTGGGCCAGTGGGACATTGGCGATCTCAAGCTTAAGATCTATGGCCTTGTCGCAGATAACAAGAAGATCGACCAAGCCATGGTGACCCTGGCGCAGTCATTTGTGCGACAGGACGTTCTGCCGCGCGTAGTGGACGAGGGCGACGACAATGGCATGGGCTTTGTGATCGTTCATCCCGGCGAACTCGGTATTTCCATCTCGGTTCACTGGTGGATACAGGGTTCGGTGCTTTGTCAGCATATCTATCGGAAGCTGTATTCTGCCTCCGAGCCAATGGATACGGTCAAAAGGCCTGTTATCGCCTGTGTTTGGGAATTAGCTCTGATAAACGCTGAGCAAGAGGCCTGGCGAAAGGCGATGATGAAAAGCGAGCCAAGTCCGTCAGCCTACATGGACACGCGCGCTGACTTCGCAGCCGCATAGAGACCCACCTTTACAAATTTGATGCGGCTGGAATCCGCGTGATTGCTATGCAATCATTCCGCAGCCGTAAGACGTCCAGGCGCTTGTTCACGCTCGAACGTCGCATTACTAAATTGCCGCTGCATTCGCCGCTATTGCATTCCAATGGTTCCGGGACGGGAAAGTATGACGTCACGCGCAACTGCGAAAATCCTGCTTTTTATGCTTTTCATCACTGTTTGGGCGCTTGCGGCCACCACCGCGCGAGCGCAACTGGCGGATGGCTGGCGCTTTGGCAACGGCAGCAATGGCCAGTTCACCGCGTCGGTGTTTTCGACCAACACGATGAGCACGGATTCCTCGCGCGTCATCGAGTATCACCCGGTCTTCACGATCGGTTGCCGTACAGGCGGTAATCCCAGTTGGACGCAGTCGATCCAGCTTAGGGAGTCGCTTTCCAGGCGGCAGGCGATCGATCTCGAACTGCGCATCGACGGCAGCGCGTTTTCCGAGCAATGGACGCTTGGCTTCCAAAACCGCAGTTTTTACACGGACGGCGATGCGGCTGTTGCCCGCCTTCTGGGCGCCAGCCGGTTTCGGGCGGTCTGGCGCATCAGCTTTCTGTCGGGCAACGGCGAGGCCGACTTCAACCTGACCGGTATCAGGGATGCCCTGACCAAGATTGCGGCGTCTTGTGGCGTGCCGCTGCCGTAAGCGCGTGGATCGTCAGATCAGCAGCAGGCCTTTCATGCTGGCATGACCCTTCTTGCCGATGATGATGTGATCGTGCACGGCGATGCCGAGCGGCTTGGCCGATTCGATGATCAGCTTGGTCATATCGATGTCTGCTCGCGACGGTGTCGGGTCGCCGGATGGGTGGTTATGAATTAGCACGATGGCCGTCGCCGATAGCTCAAGCGCCCGTTTTACCACTTCGCGCGGATAGACCGGCGTGTGGTCGACCGTGCCGGTCTGCTGCACCTCGTCGGCGATCAGCGCGTTCTTCTTGTCGAGAAAGAGGATGCGGAACTGCTCGCGCTCCTCGAAAGCCATGGCGGCGCGGCAATATTCCAGCACCTGGCTCCATGACGACAGAACCTCGCGGCCTTTGATTTCACCGCGCGCCATGCGTTGGGCGGCGGCCGCCACGATCTTCAGGTCCATGGCAGCACCTTCGCCGATATCCTCGACTTCGCGCAGCAGATGCTCCGGCGCGCCGAGAACCTCGGCCAGCGAACCGAACCGTTTCAGCAGCGACTTGGCGCGTTCCTTGGTGTCCGCGCGCGGGATGGAGCGGAACAGCAGAAGCTCCAGAATCTCATAATCGGAAAGGGCCGATGGACCCGCTTCGCGAAACCGTTCGCGCAGGCGCTGGCGATGGCCGAGATAATGCGGCTTCTCATCAATAGGCTTGGCGGATTTCAGAGATTTCGGCGGCTGCTCGGCAAAGAAACCGCGCTCGTCCTCCCGGTCGTCGATCATGCCCGCATTTCCCCGTATGCATTGCCGCAAGATGCGGCATACCCCGAGGGAATATTAGGAAGACAAACCGGGCCGGTCGAGCCCTTTGGGCGACAGCGTGAAAATTTCGCAGCCGGTCGCGGTGACGCCGACGGTGTGCTCGTACTGCGCTGAGAGCGAGCGGTCGCGGGTGACGGCGGTCCAGCCGTCGGAGAGCACCTTTACATGCGGGCGGCCGAGATTGATCATCGGCTCGATGGTGAAGATCATGCCTTCGCGCATCTCGACGCCTTCATTGACGCTGCCGTAATGCAGGATATTCGGCGCATCATGAAAGAGCTGGCCGACGCCGTGGCCGCAGAAGTCGCGCACGACCGAGCACCGCTCGGCTTCGGCAAAGGTCTGGATGGCGGCACCGATCGCGCCGGTGCGCGCGCCGGGACGAACCGCGGCGATGCCGCGCATCAGGCATTCGTGGGTGACTTCGAGCAGGCGCTCGGCTGCTCGCTTGATGGTACCGACCGGATACATGCGGCTGGAATCGCCATGCCAGCCGTCGAGAATATAGGTCACGTCGATGTTGACGACGTCGCCGTCGCGCAGCGGCTTGTCGTCGGGAATGCCGTGGCAGACGACGTGATTGATCGAGGTGCAGGTCGACTTCGTGTAACCGCGATAGTTCAGCGTCGCGGGCAGGGCGCCATTGTCCATGCCGAATTCGAAGACGAAGCGGTCGATGGCGTTGGTGGTCAGTCCGGGCTCGACCATCGATGCCAGCTCGTCCAGGCAGCGTGCGGTGAGGTTGCACGCCTTGCGCATGCCCTCGAACGCCTCCGCGCCGTAAAGGCGAATCTGTCCGGTGTTTCGTGTCGGGGCCGTGGCGGCGTCCAGATAGGTGACCATCGATAGAACCTAGGGCTTGCGGATGGCCGAAGAAGCATCGGCCGCGTAAGCCCCTGATGTGACACCGGATTGCGCCGGCTTCAAGCCCCAACCGGGTGGGAATGGCCGAAAGACGCAGGCAAACCGGCCAATTCCGGCTGGAATTTGCGTCAAAAGTCGGCTTTCGCGTCGGGAACGACGACCAGCTTGCCGACGAAATCCTTGGCGACGAAATCGGCCTGCGCGCGGCGGAAGTCGGAGAGCCTGTAGACGCCGCCGACCAGCGGCTTGATCAGGCCCTGTTCGATGTAGCGCACGATGCGCTGGAAATCGCCGCGCGTGCCTTGCGATGAGCCGTGAAGCTGAAGCTGCTTGAGATACATAGTGCGCAGGTCGAGCTGCACGACCGGGCCGGCAATCGCACCGGCCGTGGTGTAGCGGCCTTCCGGGCGCAGGATGCGCAGGAGATCGTTGAAGATCGCGCCGCCGACGAGATCGGCAACCACGTCGATGGGTTGACCGCCGGTCGCCTCGTGCACCGCCGCGATGAGATCTGGCGCGCCGCGCGTGATGACGGCTTCCGCGCCGATATTCTTGACCGCCTGTTCCTTGCCGGCGCCGACGATCGCGTAGGGGATGGCGCCACGGGCGCGGGCAAGCTGGACGATGCCTGAGCCGACGCCGCCGGACGCGCCGGTGACCAGCACCCGCTCGCCAGCCTTCAGGCCGGCGCGCTCCAGCATCTGTTCGCCGGTGAGATAGGCGCAGCAGAAGGTGGCGAGTTCGATGTCGGTCATCGCCGTGTCAACGACATGGGCGTTTTCCGCCGGCAGTGCCTGATACTCGGCGTAACCGCCGTCGCGGCCGTGGCCCATATAGTCGATGTCGGCGAGGCTATCGTCGTCGCGGTTGTAGATCGAGAAATCGACCATCACGCGCTCGCCGACGCGTGATGGCGAAACGCCGTCACCGACCGCCACGATCCTGCCGACGCTGTCGGTTCCCTGGATGCGGGGGAAGGTCAGCGTATTGCCCTGCCGGCGCCACGTCGAAACCGCGCCGGCGTCTTCCTCGGTGCCGTATGCCCCTTGGCGCACCCAGACGTCGGTGTTGTTCATGCCGCAGGCGGTGACCTCGATCAGCACCTCGCCGGGAGCGGGGGCGGGAACGGGTACGTCCTCGCGATAGACCAGCTTTTCAGGACCACCGTGTCCGGTGAGCAGCACGGCGCGCATGGCGGCGGGGAGGGAGGATGTGATGGGCATGTTGATGCTTCCTGATTGGTGTTTGCGCTGCCCCTCACCTGCCTGCCGGCATCCTCTCCCCGTGTAGTGACGGGGAGAGGAAGGCTGGCCGCAACGCTTACGCTTCCTTCTTCTCCCCGTTTACGGGGAGAAGGTGCCGGCAGGCGGATGAGGGGCGGCGCTGGCTTTCAAGAACTAGTTATTCGCAAACACGCTCTTCACCGCATCCGCAGCAGCGGCGATCACCTTATCCGCCTCTTCCCTTGTCAGGCAGAGCGGCGGCGCAAAGCCGAGGATGTCGCCTTGCGGCATGGCGCGGCCGATGACGCCGCGCTCGGCAAGGGCGGTTGCGACCTGCGGGCCGATCTTCTGCGAGGCGTCGAAGAATACCCGGTCGTCCTTGTCGGCGACGAATTCCACCGCCGCCAGCATGCCGTCGCCGCGCACTTCGCCGACATGCTTGTGGCCGGCGAGAGCATCCGTGAGGCCCTTGCGGAAATAAGCGCCGGTTTCGCCGGCATTCGTCACCAGATCTAGTTCATCGATGAGTTCGAGATTGGCAACGCCCGCAGCCACACAGATCGGATGCGCCGAATAGGTCCAGCCATGGCCGAGCGCGCCGAGCTTGTCGGAACCCTGGACGAGCACCTGCCACATCTTGTCCGCGACGATGACGCCCGACAGCGGCGCATAGGCCGAGGTCAGTCCCTTGGCGATGGTGATGAGGTCCGGCTTCATGCCGTAATGGTCGGAGCCGAACATGGTGCCGAGCCGGCCGAAACCGGTGACGACCTCGTCGGCGACCAGCAGGATGTCATATTTCTTCAGCACGGCCTGGATCTTCTGCCAGTAGCCGGCGGGCGGCGGCACGATGCCGCCGGTGCCGAGGATCGGCTCGCCGATGAAGGCGGCAACGGTTTCCGGTCCCTCGGCCAGGATCATTTCCTCGAGCTTGTCAGCACAATGCTGCGAGAACTGCTCCTCGCTCATCGAACGGTCGGCGCGACGGAAATAATAGGGCGCTTCGGTGTGCAGGATCGGCGCGCGCGGCAGGTCGAAGGCGTTGTGGAAGAGTTCCAGCCCGGTGAGCGAGCCGGTCATGACGCCGGAACCGTGATAGCCGCGCCAGCGCGAGATGATCTTCTTCTTCTCCGGCCGGCCGAGCACGTTGTTGTAGTACCAGATCAGCTTGATGTTGGTTTCGTTGGCGTCCGAACCGGAGAGGCCGAAATAGACGCGGCTCATGCCGGCGGGCGCACGGTCGATGATCATCTTGGAAAGCCGGATCGAGGCTTCCGTGCCGTGGCCGACATAGGCGTGGTAATAAGCGAGGTTCTTGGCCTGTTCGGCGATCGCGTCGGCGATCTTCTGGCGGCCATAGCCGACATTGACGCAATAGAGCCCGGCAAAGGCATCGAGGCTGCGCTTGCCCGTGGTGTCGGTGATGTAGACGCCTTCGCCGCCGGCAATCACGCGCTGGGGCGATTCACCGCGCGCATGGGTGCCCATATGGGTCGAGGGATGGAAGAAATGATCGCGATCCCAGGCGGCGAGTTCGTTCGACTGTTCGAGCATGGCAGTTTTCCTTGCGTGATTGTTCAGGCTGCGTCGAGGCAGAGATATTTGAGTTCGGTAAAAGCCTCCAGCCCATGGCGGGAGCCTTCGCGGCCGAGGCCGGATTGTTTGACGCCGCCGAACGGGATCGGCGCGCCGGTGATCTTTACACGGTTGATGGCGACCATGCCGTATTCCAGTGCGCGGCCTAGCCGCAGCTGGCGAGCGCCGTTTTCGGTGACGACATAGGCGACAAGGCCGTATTCGGTGTCATTGGCGCGGGCGATCACTTCATCCTCCGTGTCGAAGGGCGTGACGGCAGCGACGGGTCCAAAAGTTTCCTCGCGCATGATGAGCGCATTGTCGGTGAGGTCGGCGAGCAGTGTCGGCTGGTAGAACAGTGCGCCGGCCTCAAGGCGCTTGCCGCCGGTCAGGCAGCGCGCGCCGCGTTTTATGGCATCGGCAACCTGTTCCTCGACTTTGGCGATGGCGCGCTCGTGCATCAGCGGGCCGATATCGACGCCTTCGGTCAGGCCGTCGCCGACCTTGAGCGCGGCAATGCGCTCGGCGAATTTGGCGCAGAAGGCGTCATAGATGGAGCGCTGCACATAGATGCGGTTGGCGGCGAGGCAATCCTGACCGGAGGTCGCGAATTTGGCGTCGATGGCGATCTTCACGGCGCGATCCAGATCGGCATCATCGAAGACGATCAACGGCGCGTGGCCGCCGAGTTCCATGACGAGGCGCTTCATCGTCGGGGCGCATTGGGCGGCGATCAACCGGCCGATCTCGGTCGAGCCGGTGAAGCTGAGCGCGCGAACCCGCGCATCCTCGCAAAGCCTGCCGACGATGGTCGCGGCGTTGCCGGTGACGATGTTGAACACACCGGCCGGTAGCCCGGCACGCTCGCCAAGCTCTGCCAGCGCGAGTGCTGAAAGCGGCGTCTCGGAAGATGGGTGGGCGACGATGGTGCAGCCGGCGGCGAGAGCTGCGGCGGCCTTGCGGGTCAGCATGGCCGACGGGAAATTCCACGGCGTGACGACGCCGACGACACCAAGCGCCTCGCGGCGAACGATCATTTCCGCGCCGGGCAAATGGCTGGTGACGCTCTCGGCGTTGAGGCGCTTTGCCTCCTCGGCGTACCACTCGATGAAGGATGCGGCATAGTCGATTTCGCCGAGGGATTCGGCGAGCGGCTTGCCCTGCTCCAGCGTCATGATCAGCGCGAGGTCTTCCTTCGCAGCGATGATCAGCTCGAACCATTTTCGCAAGATCGCCGAGCGCTGCTGCGGCAGGAGCGAACGCCAAGCGGGCAGGGCGCGTGCGGCGGAATCGATTGCCTGCGAGGTCTGCACGGCGTCCAGCGACGCAACCCAGGCGAAGGCCTCGCCATTCGAGGGATTGCGCACCTCGAAGGTCTGGCCGGTTTCGGCAGCCGTCCAGTGTTCGTCGACATAGGCGAGTTCGCGCAGCAGGCGGCGGTCGGCAAGCCGGTCGAGGGCATCCTGTCGATGGGCGCGAGCGAATTGGGCGGGCATCGGGAGTCTCCGAATTTGTTCACCCGGAGACTAGGCGTGACGGACCGGAGAAAGAGACTTTTCCGGGGGACACCAGGAGAGAGATTGTCTAGCGCAGCGCTTATTGCCAGAGAGATCGACTATTGGCTGGCGTCCGGCGGCAGCAATTCCTGGAGCGGCAGCGCGGTCTCTTCCTTCACCGTCTTGATGACGATGTAGGTGAAATAGCGGTCGATGCCGAGCTCACGCTCCAGCAGGCCGTCGACCAGCCGCTGATAGGCGTCGATATCGCGCGCCATCACCTTCAGCACATAATCGACGCCACCGCCGACAGACCAGCAGGCGATGATCTCGGGAATGTCGCGGATCGCGCGTTCGAAACGGTCGAAATCCGCCTGCCTGTGCGCGCCTAGCGTGACCTCCATCAGCACCGTGGCGACAGGCGCAACCAGCCGCATGGCAAGCCGTGCGTGATAGCCGGTGACGATGCCGGCTTTTTCCAGTTTTCGCAGCCGCATCCAGCATGGCGTCGGCGACAGCCCGACACGCTCGGCAAGCGCCAGCTTGGTGATGCGCCCGTCGCGCTGGATCGCATCGAGAATGCGCAGATCGATCGGATCGAGTTTTATCGAGGACATAGCTTGCCTGTGAATTCCGTCGATGGACCATGACCGCGCATTTTTTCGATTGTCAATTGCACTGATTATGGTCTCATATAAATCATGACATTCTGGCGCCCGGATCCTGCTCTCATTCGCCGCCCCGCCTATCTTTCGCTTGCCGAACAGATTGCGCGGGCGATCCATGATGGACGCCTCGAAAGCGGGGCACGATTGCCGACGCACCGGCGCATGGCCGATGACCTGAAACTCTCGGTCCAGACCGTCAGCCGCGCCTACGAGGAGCTTATACGGCGCGGGCTTATTTCGGGCGAGATCGGGCGCGGCAGTTTCGTGCAGACGCAGCGCAAGGAACCGGACCCGCCCTATCTGCCGGAGCGGCTTGGAGAGGTGATCGACCTGTCGATCCTGAAGCCCGTCTGTGAGCCGATGCATTTGGAGAAGATGAAGCAGGCGCTGGGCTGGCTTTCGGAAAATCTGACGTCCAGTGCGGCTCTGTCCTTCCGGCCCAATGTCGTCTTCCCACGCCATCGCGCTATTGCTGCGGACTGGCTGCGGGGTTGTGGGCTGGAGGTGTCGCCGCAGAATATCAGCATCACCAATGGCGCGACGGCCGGCATGACGGTTGCACTGATGAGTGTCGCGCCGCCCGGTTCGATCGTCGCCACCGAGGCGATCGGCCACCATACGCTGATACCGCTTGCGACCTATCTCGGCTTCGATCTCGAGGGATTGGCGATCGATGACGAGGGCATGATCCCGGAAGCGCTGGACGAAGCCTGCCGGAAATCGCCGATCCGGGCCGTTTTCGTGCAGCCTTCCGTCATCAACCCGACGGCGACACTCATGGGTTCGGTGCGGCGTTCGCAAATTGCCGAGGTCGCTCGACGCCACGATATCGCGATCATCGAGAACGATGTGCTCGGCCCGCTGGTGCAGGATCGCGCGCCGCCGATGGCCTATTTTGCGCCCGAACGCACGCTCTACGTCACCAGTTTTACCAAGATCGTCGTGCCGGGCCTGCGCGTCGGTTATCTGGTCGCGCCGGACCGCTATGTCGCCGCCGTTGCCAACCGTCACCTCGTCTCGAACTGGATGGCGACGCCCATGGTGGTCGAGATCGCCTCGCGCTGGGTAGCCGATGGAACGGCCATGGAACTGGTCCGTTGGCAGCGCGAGGCCTTGCGCCGCCGCCACGAGATCGCAGCAGAAATGCTGGGCGGCGTGGGCTATCTCGCACACCGCGACAGCCTGCACATCTGGCTGCCGCTGCCGGATCAGCGCACCGAGGAGGGGTTCGTCTCGCAGGCGCGGCTGCAGGGCGTTGCCATCGCGCCCGGCGTTTCCTTCCGCATCTCGCAGGAAGAGTGGCAGCCGGCGGTGCGCATCTCGCTGGGATCGACGACCGAAGGCGAATTGCGGGCAGGGCTGGGCGTGGTCGCGAAGTTATTGCTCGGCGATCCCGAATTGCTGTTGCTGGCCATTTAGACGAAATGCCTCGAAATCCAGCATATTTCGAAAAATTGTCATGATATTATTTTATGAATTGACATGATTTCATAAACTCCCCATCGTTTGGGACATTCGCTTCTCCCAACAGGAGAGACACATGTCCCAGCCTATCATCAAGATCGACGGCATCACCAAGAGCTTCGGCTCGTTCAAGGTGCTCGACGGCCTCTCGCTGGAGGTCAAGCCGGCTGAGAAGCTGGCGCTGATCGGCCCGTCCGGTTCCGGCAAGACGACGATCCTGCGCATCCTGATGACGCTGGAAAGCATCGATGGCGGTCACATCCAGATCGACGGCGAGCATCTCTACCATATGGAGCGCAACGGCCAGCTGCTGCCGGCCGACGAGCGGCATTTGGCCAGAATGCGCCAGAAGATCGGCATGGTCTTCCAGCTGTTCAACCTGTTTCCGCACAAATCCGTCATCGAAAACGTCACGCTGGCGCCGATGCTGACCAAGGGCGTGAAAAAAGCCGACGCGGAAAAGCGGGCGATGGAGCTGCTCGACATGGTCGGCATGGCCGACAAGGCGAAGTCGATGCCGGCGCAGCTTTCCGGCGGCCAGAAGCAGCGCGTGGCGATCGCCCGTGCGCTGGCACTGTCGCCGAAGATCATGCTGTTCGACGAGGTCACCTCTGCGCTCGATCCCGAACTGGTCGAGGAAGTGCTGAACGTCATGCGCAAGCTGGCGGCCGAGACCGACATGACGATGCTGCTGGTGACGCATGAGATGGGCTTTGCCCATGATTTCGCCGACCGTGTTCTGTTTTTCGATCGCGGCAAGATTGTCGAGGAGGGCAAGCCCGACGACATCTTCCGCCATCCCAAGCAGGAACGCACGCAGGCATTCCTCAGAAAGATCATAGCGGCCGGACACCGCGTCTGACCGCAATGCATGGGCGGCGGGGCCGCTCGAAATAAAACCACAAGAAACCGAATGGAGCTGGGAACTATGAACAAGATCAAAGTTTTATTGGCAGGAACTGCGTGTGCGGCCGCCGTCGCCGCCTTTGTCGCAACCGGGCCGGTATCGGCCGACGACAGCAAGCTTGAGCAACTGAAGGCTCAAGGGTTTGCCCGCATTGCCATCGCCAACGAGCCGCCTTTCACCGCGGTCGGCGCGGACGGCAAGGTTTCGGGTGCGGCGCCCGACGTGGCGCGCGAAGTGTTCAAGCGTCTCGGCGTTGCCGATGTCGTGGCCTCGATCTCCGAATATGGCGCGATGATCCCCGGTCTGCAGGCCGGCCGCCATGACGCCGTCACCGCCGGACTTTTCATGAAGCCGGAACGTTGCGCTGCGGTCGCTTACTCCGAGCCCGTACTGTGCGACGCCGAAGCCTTCCTGCTGAAGAAGGGCAACCCGAAGGGTTTCCAGAGTTATGCCGACATTGCCAAGGACCCGTCGGGCACCATCGGCGCGCCCGGCGGCGGCACCGAGGAAAAGCTGGCGCTCGAGGCTGGCGTGCCGCGTGACCGCGTCATCGTTGTTCCGGACGGCCAGAGCGGCCTGAAGATGCTGCAGGACGGCCGCATCGACGCTTATTCGCTGCCGGTGCTGTCGATCAACGATCTCGTCAAGAAGGCCAACGATCCGAGCCTCGAAGTCGTCGCCCCGGTCGTCGGTGCGCCGGTCTATTGCGATGGCGCGGCCTTCAAGAAGGGCGACGAAGCCCTGCGCGATGCCTTCGATGTCGAACTCGCCAAGCTGAAGGAATCGGGCGAATTCGCCAAGATCATCGAGCCCTACGGCTTCTCGGCCAAGGCCGCGATGTCGACGACGCGCGAAAAGCTCTGCGCGGCGAAGTAGGGCACCTCTTCCTTCTCTCCGTTCACGGGAGAAGGTGGCTCGAAGGGCCGGATGAGGGGCAGCATCAATTCTGCCAGGCTAGCTCTGCCCCTCATCTGCCTGCCGGCATCTTCTCCCCGTAAACGGGGAGAAGGAGCTGCTCGCGCGAAATCACCGATCTGGGAAACCGCTGAATTCATGATCGACTGGTCCGGATATCTAGGCCTCATCCTGCAAGGCGCAGTCGTCACCGTCGAACTGACGGTGATGGGCTCCGCACTTGCGCTGGTCATGGCTTTTGCCGCGGGGCTCGGCCGCCTGTCGCGCTTCTGGGCGGTGCGGGCGCTGGCCACGACCTATATCGAATTTTTCCGCGGCACCTCGATCTTCGTCCAGCTTTTCTGGGCCTATTTCGTGCTGCCGTTCATGGGCATTACGCTGACGCCGCTGCAGGCGGGCGTGCTGGCGCTGGGCCTGAATGTCGGCGCCTATGGTGCCGAAGTGGTGCGCGGCGCGGTGCAATCGATCGGCCGCGAGCAGTATGAAGCCTGCGTTGCGCTCAATCTCGGCCGCTGGCAGGCGATGCGCCATGTCATCCTGCCGCAGGCGTTTCTCCTGATGCTGCCGACCTTCGGCAACAATGCGATCGAGCTTCTGAAGGCGACCGCCGTCGTCTCGCTGATCTCGCTGACCGACATGACCTTTCAGGCGCAGGTGGTGCGCGCCCAGACCGGCAACACGCTGGTGCCCTTCACCACCATATTGATCCTCTACTTCGCCATCGCCTGCGTGATTTCCTACGGCATGCGCGCGCTCGAGCGGCGCATGGCACGCGGCCTTGACGGCGTGAGGAGCTGACCATGGAGTGGGATTGGGATTTCGTCTGGCAGATCATGCCGACCCTTATCCAGGGCGTGAAGATCACGATTCTGGCAACGCTGCTCGGCTCGGTGCTGGCAGCAGTCGTCGGGCTCGGCATTGCGCTCGCGCGCCGCTCGCCGAACAAGCTGCTGTCGCGGCCGGTCGGCTTTCTCGCCGAGTTCATTCGCGGCACGCCGCTGCTGGTGCAGCTCTATTTCATCTTCTATGTGCTGCCCGATATCGGCATCACGCTGTCGCCGATGGTGGCGGGCGTGATCGGGCTTGGGCTGCATTACGGCACTTACACCGCCGAGGTTTACCGCGCCGGCATTGACAATGTGCCGCGCGGCCAGTGGGAGGCGGCGAAGGCCTGCAATCTGAGCGCGCGCCAGACCTGGACGCAGATCATCCTGCCGCAGGCTCTGCCGCCGATGATCCCGGCGCTGGCGAATTATTTCATCGCCATGTTCAAGGAAACGCCGCTGCTCTCGGCCATCACTGTGCTGGAGCTGATGAACCAGGCCAAGAGCGTCGCCAATTCCAGCTACCGCTATGTCGAGCCGATCACCATGGTCGGTGTATTCTTCCTTGTCATCAGCCTGATCTCGGTCTTCGCCTTGCGCTGGCTGGAACGGCGGTATGGGCGGATAGGTTGAAGATCATGAAACCATTGCCCGAAATCAGGATGAGCCAGGCGCGCCCGATGCTCGACGATCGCCCGATGGCGAAGCGCGTCGGCCTGATCGCGCTTGCCACCGACCACACATCGGAGGTCGACTTCCAGCGCATGGTCGCCGGCCCGCGCATCGGCGTCTACGTCGCCCGCATAGATTACGCCAATCCGACGACGCCGGAAAACCTGCGCAAGATGCAGCCGTCGCTGACCGAGGGTGCAAGGCTGATCCTGCCGGGCGAGGAACTCGACGCGATCTGCTATTCCTGCACCTCTGCCTCGGCGGTGATCGGCGACGACGAAATAACAGCGGCCATTCAGGCGGCAAAGCCGGGTGTGCCGGTCGTCACGCCGACCTTGGCCAGCGTGCGCGGCCTGCGGGCGCTCGGCGTCAGCAAAATCAGCGTGCTGACGCCTTATACGGTCGAGACGAGCCGGCCGATGGCGGCTTACTTCGCCAGCCACGGTTTTGAGCTCATCAACTTCACCTGCCTTGGTTTCGACGACGATCGCGAGATGGCGCGGATACCGCCGGCGCTGCTCATCGAGCTAGCGCGCGATGCCATCGCACCGGGCGCGGAAGCCCTTTTCATTTCCTGCACGGCGCTGCGGGCTGCGGGCGTCGCTGCCGAAATCGAACGCGCGATCGGCAGGCCTGTCGTTACCAGCAATCTCGCCAGCGCCTGGAACTGCCTGCGCCTGTGCGGAGACGGCAAGGCGCGCCCTGAGCTTGGCCGGCTGATGACCATGCCACTGGCGGCGGACTGATTTGCCATGGCCGATTTTGTGACCCTTCACGATACCCAGTCCGCGCGTTCACGCATCGCCGGCAAGGTCGTCCACACGCCCACCGTGCAGTCCGTGGCGCTGTCGGAGATCGCCGGTGTGCCGGTTTTCCTGAAGCTCGAACATCGCCAGACGACCGGAGCGTTCAAATTGCGCGGCGCCTCCAACGCCATTGCATCGCTGTCGGATGACGAGAGAAAGCGCGGCGTGGTGGCGGCATCGACCGGAAACCACGGCCGCGCGCTGGCCTATGCCGCCTCGCTGGAAGGCCTCCGCGCGATCATCTGCATGTCCAGCCTGGTGCCGCAGAACAAGGTCGAGGAAATCCGCAAGCTCGGTGCCGAGATACGTATCGTTGGAAAATCCCAGGACGACGCGCAAGAAGAGGTTGACCGTCTGGTGGCCGAAAGGCAACTTGTGATGGTACCGCCGTTCAATCATTCGGCGGTCATCGCGGGTCAGGGAACCATCGGGCTGGAAATGCTCGACGACGTGCCGGATGCCGCGACGGTGGTGGTGCCGGTTTCGGGCGGGGGGCTTGGAGCCGGCATCGCTGCTGCCGTAAAGGGCCTCAAACCTTCGATAAAAGTCATCGGCGTCTCGATGGAACGAGGCGCGGCCATGAAGGCCAGTTTCGACGCCGGCCGGCCCGTGCTGGTCGAGGAAATGCAGAGCCTTGCCGACTCGCTCGGCGGCGGCATTGGGCTCGACAACCGCCTGACATTTGCGATGTGCCGCGACCTGCTCGACGATCTGGTGCTGCTGTCCGAAGACGAGATCGCAGCCGGAATCCGGCACGCCTACGCGGTCGAGCGCGAGATCGTCGAAGGGGCGGCAGCGGTTGGCATCGGCGCGCTGTTGGCTGGCAAGATTAAGTCGAGCGGCCCGGTAGTTCTCGTCTTGTCGGGGCGCAACATCGATATGGATTTGCATCGTAGGATCGTCTGCGGCAACTGGCGCGACGGACGGGAGGCTGCATGACCTATTCTGCTCCTGCGCTCACCCCTCTCTGGCCTGCCGGCCATCTCCCCCTCAAGGGGGGAGATCAGCCTTCATTTCTGCTTTCGCCAATCACCAGCGATGGCGGGAGAGGGACGACAACGAAGCTGCTGATCTCCCCCCTTGAGGGGGAGATGGCCGGCAGGCCAGAGGGGGGTGATTCCAGCCTCAAATCTGGTCGCGAGGTGCTCTCATGCCGCGCATGACCATCCTCACCGAAGCCGATCTGCGCAAGATCGTCACGCTCGATCTGGAAGCGGTGGCCTGCGTCGAAAACGCTTTCCATGCGCTGGCGACGAAAGCGGTCGCCATGCCGCCGATCCTGCGGCTCGACATTCCTGAGCATCGCGGCGAGGTCGACGTGAAGACGGCATACGTGCCGGGCATCGACGGCTTCGCCATCAAGATCAGCCCCGGTTTCTTCGACAATCCCAAGCTCGGCCTGCCGAGCCTCAACGGCATGATGGTGCTGCTCTCGGCGCGGACTGGTCTGGTCGAGGCGCTGCTGCTCGACAATGGTTATCTCACAGATGTTCGAACCGCCGCCGCCGGTGCGGTTGCGGCGAAGCATCTGGCGCGTGAAGATTCGCATATCGCCGCTATCTTTGGTGCGGGCGTGCAGGCTGGCTTGCAGCTCGAGGCACTTACGCTGGTGCGCCCGATCAGGGAAGTCCGCATCTGGGCGCGCAATCTGGGCAAGGCCGAGGTCGCGGCCAAACAATTTGCCGAACGCCTTGGAATTGTCGTTCGCGCCGAACCCGATGCCGAAACAGCCGTTCTCGGCGCCGACATAATCGTCACCACGACACCTTCCGATCGTCCGATCCTGCAAGCCGAATGGCTGGAGCCGGGGCAGCACATCACCGCCATGGGCTCGGATTCGGAACACAAGAACGAGCTCGACCCCGCAATCATCACCAAGGCCGACCTCTACGTCGCCGACAGGCTGAGCCAGACGCGGCTGCTGGGCGAACTGTACCATGCGATCAAGGCGGGACTGGTCGAGGAAACGGCGTCTTTTGCCGAACTCGGCGAGGTGATCGCGAAAGCGAAGCCGGGCCGCAGCACCGGGCGTGACATCACCGTCGCCGACCTGACCGGCACCGGCGTGCAGGACACGGCCATCGCCAGGCTGGCAAGCGACCGCGCCAAGGCGGCAGGTGCCGGCACCACATTCGAAAGCTGATTTTGGCCATCGGCCCAAAAACACGAGGAAACGACAGAGAATGACCGGACCAAACCTGAAATTTTCTCGCGGCGAATATGCGGATCGCCTCGCCAAGACGCGGCGCGCCATGGAAGCCAAGGGCGTCGACCTGCTGATCGTCAGCGATCCCTCGAACATGGCGTGGCTGACCGGTTATGATGGCTGGTCGTTCTATGTGCATCAGGCGGTCATCGTTCCGCCGCAGGGCGAGCCGGTCTGGTACGGTCGCGGGCAGGACGCCAACGGCGCCAAGCGCACCGCCTATCTCGCGCATGACAACATCGTCGGTTACGCCGACCATTACGTGCAGTCGACCGAGCGCCATCCGATGGACTTCCTGTCCGAAACGCTTACGTCGCGCGGCTGGGACAAGCTCACCATCGGCGTCGAGATGGACAATTACTGGTTTTCGGCCGCCGCTTACGCCGCGTTGCAGAAGCATCTGCCGAATGCCCGTTTCGTCGACACGACAGCGCTGGTCAACTGGCAGCGCGCGATCAAGAGCACGCAGGAGATCGACTATATGCGCAAGGCCGGGCGCATCGTCGAGGCCATGCACCAGCGCATCGTCGACAAGATCGAGGTCGGCATGCGCAAATGCGATCTGGTCGCCGAGATCTATGACGCCGGCACGCGCGGCGTCGACGGCATCGGCGGCGACTATCCGGCGATCGTGCCGCTGCTGCCGTCAGGCGCCGATGCGTCCGCGCCGCACCTGACCTGGGACGACAAGCCGATGAAGAGCGGCGAGGGCACCTTCTTCGAGATCGCCGGCTGCTACAATCGCTATCACCTGCCGCTGTCGCGCACCGTTTTTCTCGGCAAGCCGACGCAGGAATTCCTCGATGCCGAGAAGGCGACGCTGGAGGGCATGGAGGCCGGCCTTGCTGCAGCAAAGCCCGGCAACACCTGCGAGGACATCGCCAATGCCTTCTTCGCGGTGCTGAAGAAATACGGCATCGTCAAGGACAACCGCACCGGCTACTCCATCGGGCTTTCCTATCCGCCGGATTGGGGCGAGCGCACGATGAGCCTGCGCCCCGGCGACAAGACCGAGCTGAAGCCCGGCATGACTTTCCATTTCATGACCGGCCTGTGGCTGGAAACGATGGGGCTGGAAATCACCGAAAGCATCCTGATCACCGAAACCGGCGTTGAATGCCTGTCCAACGTGCCGCGCCAGCTTTTCGTGAAGGACTAAAGGTCGATGCTCATGGCAAATCCGCGCCCCTCACCGATCACGCCCACCGTCGACTTCGACAAGCCCGGCGTCCAGCACGGCTTCCTGCGGCTGCCCTACAGCCGTGACGATTCCGCTTGGGGTTCGGTGATGATCCCGCTGACGGTGGTGAAGAACGGTAGCGGGCCGACGGCACTGCTGACTGGCGGTAACCACGGCGACGAATACGAGGGGCCGATCGCGCTGTTCGATCTCGCCCGGACGCTCGATGTGAAAGACGTTTCCGGCACGGTCATCATCGTGCCGGCGATGAACTATCCGGCCTTCCGCGCCGGCACGCGCACATCGCCGATCGACAAGGGCAACATGAACCGCAGCTTTCCCGGTCGCCCGGACGGCACGGTGACGGAAAAGATCGCCGACTATTTCCAGCGCGAATTGCTGCCGCGCGCCGATATCGTGCTCGACTTTCATTCTGGCGGCAAAACGCTTGATTTCGTTCCGTTCTGCGCCGCCCACATCCTTCCCGACAAGAAGCAGGAAGAGCAGGCATTTGCGGCTGTGAAGGCATTTTCCGCGCCTTTCTCCATGCGCATGCTGGAGATCGATGCGGTCGGCATGTACGACACCGCCGCCGAGGAAATGGGCAAGATCTTCGTCACCACCGAGCTCGGCGGCGGCGGCACCTCGCGCGCTGAAACAGTTCGGATCGCCAAACGCGGCACGCTCAATGTGTTGCGCCATGCCGGCATCGTTGGCGGTGCGGTCGACAGCCAGCCGACGCAAGGGCTCGACATGCCGTCCGGCGATTGTTTTTCCTTCGCGCAAGATGAAGGCATGATCGAGCCTGTTGTCGATCTGGGCGACGCGGTTGAGGCGGGGCAGGTGGTCGCCCGCATCTATCCGGTTGGCCGCACCGGACAGGCGCCGGCTGAGATCAAGGCAAAGCTTTCCGGCATCCTCACTGCCCGGCATTTTCCCGGTCTGGTCAAGCCGGGCGATTGCGCGGCAGTGGTGGCCGTGCTGGTGGTCGATTGATCGCATGCGCCCCGCTTCTCCCGTCGCACTGTTGCGGCGGGAAGCTGGTGATACGATAGCGAATCCGCACGACCCATACTTTTCATCGGCGACGAGACGTGTTACCAGCCCGTGCCAATCCTGAAAGGGAAAGAAAGAGTCTGCGCAGCTCGACAGAGCCGGCGCTGGCTTAACGCATCAAGGGCTGGCCATGGCAAAAATCATCGAAACCGCGACGGGCGCGACGGCGCTTACTTTTGACGACGTGCTCCTGCAGCCCGGCCATTCGGAAGTCATGCCGGGCGAGACAGACGTCCGCACCATCATCGCTGGCGACATCGAACTCAACATTCCGATCCTTTCCGCAGCCATGGATACGGTGACCGAATCGCGCCTCGCCATCGCCATGGCCCAGGCCGGCGGTATCGGCGTCATCCACCGCAATTTCACGCCTGCCGAGCAGGCCGAGCAGGTACGCCAGGTCAAGAAGTTCGAATCGGGCATGGTCGTCAATCCGGTCACGATTGGGCCGGATGCGACGCTGGCCGATGCGCAGGCGCTGATGCGCAATCACGGCATCTCCGGCATTCCGGTGGTCGAAAACGGCGGCTCGGGCGGGCAGATCGTCGGCCGGCTGGTCGGCATCCTGACCAATCGCGACGTGCGTTTCGCCACCGATCCGGCGCAGAAGGTCTATGAGCTGATGACCAGGGAAAACCTGATCACGGTCAAGGAGAACGTCGATC
Source organism: Mesorhizobium sp. CCNWLY176 (assembly GCF_037153935.1). NCBI lineage: Bacteria > Pseudomonadati > Pseudomonadota > Alphaproteobacteria > Hyphomicrobiales > Phyllobacteriaceae > Mesorhizobium > Mesorhizobium sp. CCNWLY176. The sequence continues at coordinate 63,779 of NZ_JBBBDZ010000011.1, read as the reverse complement.
AGACCGAGGCCAAGCGGCTGCTGCACCAGCACCGCATCGAGAAGCTGGTTGTGGTCGACAAGAGCGGCAATTGCGTCGGCCTTATCACCGTCAAGGATATCGAGAAGTCGCAGCTCAACCCGAATGCCACCAAGGATTCGCAGGGCCGGCTACGCGCTGCCGCTGCAACCAGCGTCGGCGAGGATGGTTTCGAGCGCGCCGAACGCCTGATCGATGCCGGCGTCGACCTGCTGGTCATCGATACCGCGCACGGCCATTCGCAGCGCGTTCTCGACGCCGTCACCCGCGCGAAGAAGCTTTCGAATTCGGTGCGCATCATGGCCGGCAATGTCGCGACTGCCGCGGGCACGCAAGCGCTGATCGATGCCGGCGCGGATGCTGTCAAGGTCGGCATCGGCCCCGGCTCGATCTGCACGACGCGCATCGTTGCCGGCGTCGGTGTTCCGCAATTGTCGGCCATCATGTCGGCGGTTGAGACGGCCTATAAATCCGGCGTGTCGGTCATTGCCGATGGCGGCATCAAATATTCCGGCGATCTGGCCAAGGCGCTGGCCGCCGGCGCCAGTGCGGCGATGGTCGGCTCGCTGCTGGCCGGCACCGACGAAAGCCCCGGCGAGGTCTATCTCTATCAGGGCCGCTCGTTCAAAGCCTATCGCGGCATGGGCTCGGTCGGCGCCATGGCGCGCGGCTCGGCCGATCGCTACTTCCAGGCCGAAGTGCGCGACACGCTGAAGCTGGTTCCCGAGGGCATCGAAGGTCAGGTGCCGTACAAGGGACCGGTCTCGGGCGTGCTGCATCAGCTTGCCGGCGGCCTCAAGGCTGCGATGGGCTACGTCGGCGGCCGCGATCTCGCAGATTTCCGCGAGCGCGCCACCTTCGTGCGCATCTCCAATGCGGGCCTACGTGAAAGCCACACCCATGACGTGACGATCACGCGCGAAAGCCCGAACTACCCCGGCGGCTTCTGAAGCAGATGGTTGCCAGACTGGCACGGCATGCCGGGGCGCTCTGCGTTGCCTCGGCATGTGTTTTTGCCGCAATGACACTGCTGGAATTCTTCTATTTCCGCGGCCTGAGCGGTGGGCTGCCGTCTCTCGACATGCGCTATTTCGGCTTTACGCCCGATGAAGGCATGGAGTGGGTGACGGCACTGGGACGGCGCGGCAGCGAGAATATCCTCGTCTGGCACTATCTGACGTTCGACCTTCTGTTTCCGGCATTGTTTTCCGCAACGCTGGTCAGCCTGATTCTGGCCGCCGGAAATCGGCTTCGGCGCTTTTCGGCACTGTCTGAAAACGCACGTTGCAGCTTCGCGCTCGGTATGGTGCTGCCATACACGGTCGCAGATTACGCCCAGAACCTGGCCGTCGCACGCGTGCTTTCGGATCCGATCGCGGCCAACCCGGATACGCTTTCGCTTGCGGCTGGCCTGATCGTTGCGAAATTCGCACTCGGCACCATTCCGATCATTGTCATTGCCGCGCTGTTTCTGGCAGGCCAGAAAGAGAACTGAGGTTGTTCGTTCCGGAAAGGCAGGCGCGACCATGAATCCGACGGCAATCTTCTGGCCGGTCATTGCCCATGTGGTGCTGGTCTACATCGTCTATGCGGTCGTGGGTAAGCGGCGCTACCACGCGGTGCAGTCGGGCGAGGCGAAGACCTCGCAATTCCGTGGCCGCACGGACGAGCCGTCAAGCAGCGCCACTGCCGCGAACAATTTGATGAACCAGTTCGAGCTTCCGGTTCTGTTCCACGTCGTCTGTCTGGCTCTGTTCGTTACCAGCGGCGTCGCCTATGTGCCGGTAGCACTGGCTTGGCTGTTCGCCATTTCACGCTATGTGCATGCGTGGGTGCATCTGACGGGCAATCGCATTCGATATCGCCAGCCGGCATTCTCAGTCGGTTTCGTCGCGCTGGCGGCACTCTGGATCTGGTTTGCGCTGCACCTGCTGGCGGTTGTCTAGGGCAACATGCTCACCATCGCGTTTTCTATTACAGCTCGAACACCGTAATCTTCTTGCTGTCGAATTTGAGCGCGAGTTCGCCGCGCACCAGGCGTACGGCGATGTCGCCGAACACTTCGCGCCGCCAGCCATGCATGGCCGGCACGTCGGCTTCTTCGCCGTCCGCGGCAAGGCGGTCGATGTCATCGCTTGAGGCGAGGACCTTGGCAGCCACGCCTTCCTTTTCGGCCACCTGCCGCAGCAGAACCTTCAGCAGTTCGGCAGCCGCACTCGTGCCTTCGGGCGCCTGGATGACCTTGGGCAGCCGCGGCATCTGTTCCTTGGGGATGGTGAGGGCTGCGTTGACGATTTCGAGAAGCGTCGTTGCGGTGGAAGACCGTTCCCAGCCTTTCGGCACGGTGCGCAGGCGGGAAAGCGCGGTCGCGTCGCGCGGCTGCTGCTGGGCGATCTCGTAGATGGCATCGTCCTTCAGCACGCGCCCGCGCGGCACGTTGCGTTCGCGCGCCTCGCGCTCGCGCCATGCGGCAACCGCCTGCACCACGGCGAGCTCGACAGGCTTGCGCAGGCGCATCTTGAGGCGCTTCCAGGCATCGTCTGGATGCGGATCGTAGGTCTCGCGGGAGGTCAGCACCTCCATTTCCTCGTTCAGCCAGTGGGCGCGGTTGTCGCGCTCGAGTTGCGCCTGGAGGTGCTGGTAGACGTCGATCAGATGGGTGACGTCGGCCAGCGCGTAGGTGAGCTGCTTTTCCGACAGCGGACGGTGGCGCCAGTCGGTGAAACGCGAGGATTTGTCGAGATGGGTCCCGGTGATCTTCTGCACGAGCTGGTCGTAGGAGACGCTGTCGCCGAAGCCGCAGACCATCGCCGCTACCTGCGTATCGAACACCGGGTGGGGGATAAGCCCGCCGAGATGGAAGATGATTTCGATATCCTGCCGGGCGGCGTGGAAAACCTTGATCACCGCCTCATTTGCCATCAGTGCGAAAAACGGTTTGAGATCGATGCCCGGCGACAGCGGATCGACCAGCGCGGTGACGCCGGGAGCGGCCATCTGGATCAGGCAGAGTTCCGGCCAGAAGGTGGTTTCGCGGATGAACTCGGTGTCGACGGTGACGAAAGCGGACTTTTCCAACGCCGCAACGGCGGTTTCAAGTTCTTGCTGGGTCGTTATGACATGCATGAAATTTCTTTGACCTAAAAAGCAACGACATTTCCTTTCAGTCCCAGACGCTTTCGTCAAGCGTTGTGGCTCATTCGTCCTTACCCGATTTGGGTGTATCGCCGTTGCGGCGGGCAAGCCGGGCAAAAATCGTCGATGTTCGCAAAAGTGCGGTGAAGCGGCCACGGTGGTTGGCCGGAACGGGCGAGCGGACACCCATCCGGTAAAGCGTGATCAGGATGAAAATCGCATAGATCGCCGCCGTGAAGCTGAATAGCGAATGCGGCCCGAAATATTGCATCACCGTTGACGCCGCCAGCGGTCCGCCGATGGCGCCGAAGGAATAGAAAAGCATCAGCGCGGCATTGACGAGAACGAACTCGCCCTTGCCGGCGCGGTCGTTGGCATGGGCCGCGGAAAGCGAAAACAATGGCATGGCGAAGGAGCCGAACACGAAGACGAAGGCGAAATTGGCGATGACGGCGTTTCCGGCCAGAAAAACGATGGCCAGCGCCGACAGCATCGCGCAGCAGGTGGTGAGCAGGAGCACCTTGCGCCGGTCCCAGCGGTCGGAGAGATAGCCGAGCGGATACTGGATCAGCGCGCCGCCGATGATGCCGACACTGATGAAGGTGACGACGTCGGCGACCGACATGCCGATCTCTTCGGCATAGACGGGTGAAAGCGTTCGGAAGGCGCTGTTGGTGACACCGACGGCAATGCAGCCGATGCAGCCGAGCGGCGAGATGCGCCACACCCGCGCCAGATCGAGCTTCACGTCTTCCGGCGCTTTTGGGTTCGAGCGGTCGCCCAGCGATACAGGCACCAGCGACAGCGTGATCATGATCGACATGATGGCGAAGATGGTGAAGCCGCCGGCGCCGAAGACGGGAATCATGAACTGTGCGCCTGTGACCGAGCCGATATCGATGATGCGATAAAGCGCCAGCACGCGGGCGCGATCGTGATTCTGCACGCCGGAGTTCAGCCAGCTTTCCATGATCGTGAACAGGCCGGCAAAGCAGAAGCCCGTGGCAAACCGGATCACCGACCACATGATCGGGTCGATGACCAGAACCAGCATAAGCGTGCCGGCCGAAGCGATCGCCGCCAGTGCGGAGAAGGAGCGGACATGGCCGACCGCCTTCATGATGCGGGTGATGGCGATGCAGCCAAGAAGAAAGCCGGCAAAATAGGACGTGCCCATGAAGCCGATGGTCGAGGCTGAAAAGCCTTCCTGGGCGCCGCGGAGCGCAATCAGCGTGCCCTGAAGGCCGTTGCCGCCGAGGAGAATGCCGGCGGCAATGAGCAGGGGTATCAGCGGGCGTATGGAAGACATCAGGCTTTCAGTCTGGCGGTGAGGTATCAGTAGTGGACCATCGCCCTGGCGATTGCCAGCGGCAAACCCGACAGCCATTGGACCAAAACGCGGCATTGCCTTGACAAAACCGGGCTCGCATGCGCTTTTCGCGCGAATTTTGGAGCCGGCGGCAAAAATGCGCCGGCCTGATCACGCCAACATCCCGGACCGGAAATTTGACCATGCACCGTTACCGCAGCCATACCTGCGCTCAGTTGAGGAAATCCGACGTCGGATCGAGCGTCCGCCTTTCCGGCTGGGTCCATCGCGTCCGCGACCATGGCGGCCTGCTGTTCATCGACATACGCGACCATTACGGCCTGACACAGATCGTCGCCGACCCGGATTCGCCTGCCTTCAAGATCGCCGAGACCGTTCGCGGCGAATGGGTGATCCGCGTCGATGGCGAGGTCAAGGCGCGCATGGCCGAGACGGTCAATGCGAACCTGCCAACCGGAGAGATCGAGGTTTTCGCCCGCGAGATCGAAGTGCTTTCAGCAGCCAAGGAATTGCCGCTGCCGGTGTTCGGCGAGCCGGATTACCCCGAAGACATCCGCCTGAAGTATCGCTTCATCGACCTGCGCCGCGACACGCTGCACAAAAACATCGTCCAGCGCACGAAGATCATCGCCGAAATGCGCAAGCGCATGGACGAATCGGGCTTCACCGAATATTCGACGCCGATCCTGACGGCCTCTAGCCCCGAAGGCGCGCGCGACTTCCTCGTGCCGAGCCGCATCCATCCCGGCAATTTCTACGCGCTGCCGCAGGCGCCGCAGCAGTACAAGCAACTGATCATGGTGTCGGGCTTCGACCGTTACTTCCAGATCGCGCCCTGCTTCCGCGACGAAGACCCGCGCGCCGACCGCCTGCCAGGCGAATTCTACCAGCTCGACCTCGAAATGAGCTTTGTTGAGCAGGACGACGTTCTGTCGACCATGGAACCGGTGATGCGTGGCGTCTTCGAGACCTTCGCCAACGGCAAGCCGGTGACGCAGGAGTTCCCGCGCATTCCTTACGATGTCGCGATGCGCAAATACGGTTCCGACAAGCCGGACCTGCGCAACCCGATCGTTATGGACAATGTTTCCGAGCATTTCCGTGGCTCGGGCTTCAAGGTGTTCGCCGGCATTCTGGCCAACGATGCGAAGGCCGAGGTCTGGGGCATTCCGGCCAAGACCGGCGGCTCCCGCGCTTTCTGCGACCGCATGAATAGCTGGGCGCAGGGCGAGGGCCAGCCGGGGCTCGGCTATATCTTCTGGCGTAAGGAGGGCGATAAGCTCGAAGGCGCAGGCCCGCTGGCAAAAAACATCGGCGAGGAACGCACTGAGGCCATCCGCCAGCAGCTTGGCCTTGGGGATGGCGATGCGGCGTTCTTCGTTGCGGGTGATCCGAAGAAGTTCGTTTCTTTCGCAGGTGCTGCCCGCACGCGCGCCGGTGAGGAACTGAACCTCGTCGACCGCGACCGTTTCGAGCTCTGTTGGATCGTCGATTTCCCGTTTTTCGAATGGAACGAGGACGAGAAGCGCGTCGACTTCGCGCACAACCCGTTCTCCATGCCGCAGGGTGGTATCGATGCGCTGAATGGCGCAGAACCGCTCGGCATCAAGGCTTTCCAGTACGACATGGTCTGCAACGGCTTCGAGATCGCCTCGGGCGGCATCCGCAACCACCTGCCGGAAACGATGGTGAAAGCTTTCGAGATGGTCGGCCTCGATCGCCAGACGGTCGAGGATCGCTTCGGCGGCCTCTATCGCGCCTTCCAGTATGGCGCGCCGCCGCATGGCGGCATGGCGGCCGGCATCGACCGCGTGGTCATGTTGCTGGTCGGTGCGAAGAACCTGCGCGAAGTCACGATGTTCCCGATGAACCAGCAGGCCTTCGACCTGTTGATGGGTGCGCCGTCTCCGGCAACGCCGCAGCAGCTTCGCGAGCTGGAATTGCGTGCGGCGGCGCCCAAGAAAGAGGCTTAAGCGCCGGGCCTAACACACTCGTACGACTCAATAAAAAGCCCGGCATCGCCGGGCTTTTTCGTTTTCGATCGGCTCGAACAGGCGAATTACTCGTTGGCCGTAACGGTGACGCCGAGCGTCTTGGGCAGTTCCGTCGGCGCCGACATTGCGCCGGCGGCGATCATTGCGAACGGCACAGGCGAGGCGGGTGCCGCAGTGATCGCCAGGCTCTTCGGATCGTCGAGGAACTTGTTGACCGCAGCCGTGATCTGGCCGGACAGTTCGGGGTTGTTGAGCTGGGCGGTCAGGAAGGGAACGATCGCCTTGGCCTGGTTGGCGATGTCCTTCGGCTGCATGCTCTGCTGCTTGGCGACATAGGCGAGAACCTTGCCGGTCAGAGAATCGTCGTCGAAGCGGATGTTGGCGCCATGGAAGGTGAGCTGCTGCATCAGGCCGAGCATGGCGAGGCCCTGCGTGGAATTGTCGGCGCCGGCCGGCTGATCGGCCATCTTCTTCTGCATGTCCTGAAGCGATTTTACGAAGGCCAGCGTGTATCCGCCGAAGTCGAACTTCATGCCGAGCGTGCCGGCGTTATCGACCGTGATATCGTACTGGGACAGCGCCATGCGGCCATCGGAGGGCTGCCAGGAACCGGCCATTTCCAGGTTGCCGCTGATGTTCTGGTAGCCGAGGCCGTCGATGATGACTTTCGACTGGGGATCCTCGACGGCCGTAAGGTCGGCCGTGAACTTTTCAGCCGAACCGGTGAATTCCATCGGCTTGTCGTCGACGGGTGGGGTCACTTCGATGTTCATGTTGGAAAGCGAAAAGACCTGCTTGTCGGCAACCTTGACGCCGACGCTGGCGATCTGGGCCGAATCATACATCAGCAGCGATGCCAGCGGGTCGGCCGCATTGGCAGCCGGAAGCTTCACGCCCGAGAACGTCATGGTGCTGACGTCGATGACTGCCTTGTCTTCGGTGACGTGGTAGGGCTCGGTGCTCACCGTATCGACCTTGTAGCCGCCGTTTTCCTCGGTCACGCCTTCGAAAGTCAGCTTGCCGATCGGGAATGGCTCCTTTTCGCCCGGTGCGCTGAAGGTCACGCCGTCGAACACCATTTTGGAGGCGTCACCGCTGACCGAGGACCACTTCAGGTCGACGCTCTGGGCGGCCAGCAATTCCTTGAAACGCTCGGCAACGGCATTGGCGTCCTGTGCGTAGGCGCCGTGCAGGGGCAGGGTGAACAGAATGGTGGAAAAAGCGAGTTTGTAAAAAAGCGGACGGTGGATCGTCATTGTATGTTTCCTGAAACTGGAATGATTCCGTGCCGCCATTCCTGTCTGCGAAGAACCCGACCGGAAAATGGCGACTTCGGCACACCATGCTCAAAAATGCGTGCAAAAGGCAATTGGAAGATCGCTGCGCAATTGAAGGTTAGTATCAGCTAATAGGCGTGCGATTTCGAAAGTTCGGGGCTTGACCATCAGGCTCTTGCCGCGAATCACCCCTTCGGATAGTCGAAAGCCATGGGAAAAGGGCTCTTACCGCCAGGTGCCGGCGGCGGCGACAACATAGAACCGGTTGATCTGAAGAAGGCGCTGGAAGACCGATATCTTTCATACGCGCTGTCGACCATCATGAACCGTGCCTTGCCGGATGTGCGCGACGGGCTGAAGCCCGTTCATCGCCGCATCATGCATGCAATGCGGCTGCTGCGGCTCAATCCCGACCAGGGTTTTGCCAAATGCGCGCGCATCGTCGGCGAGGTGATGGGCAAGTTCCACCCGCATGGCGACCAGTCGATCTATGATGCGCTGGTGCGCCTCGCGCAGGATTTCGCCGTTCGTTATCCGCTGGTCGACGGGCAGGGCAATTTCGGCAATATCGACGGCGATAACGCCGCCGCCATGCGCTACACCGAAGCGCGCATGACCGAGGTGTCGACCGCACTTCTTGAAGGCATCACCGAGGATGCCGTCGACTATCGCCCGACCTACAATGAGGAAGACGAAGAACCGGTCGTTCTGCCGGGCGCTTTCCCGAATCTTCTCGCCAACGGTTCGTCGGGCATCGCCGTCGGCATGGCCACCTCGATCCCGCCGCACAATGCAGCCGAGCTCTGCACGGCGGCCCTGCTGCTGATCGACAATCCCGACGCCTCGGTCGAGGACCTGATGAGCAAGGAGCCCGGCGACGGGCTGGTGCAGGGGCCGGATTTCCCGACCGGCGGCATCATCATCGACGGCCGCGCATCGATCCTCGAGGCTTATGAGACGGGCCGTGGCGGCTTCCGCGTTCGCGCCCGCTATTCGGTCGAGGATCAGGGCCGCGGCACCTGGAACATCGTCGTCACCGAAATTCCCTATCAGGTGCAGAAGGCGCGGCTGATCGAGAAGATCGCCGAACTGCTGATCGCCCGCAAACTGCCGCTGCTCGAAGACGTGCGCGACGAAAGCGCCGAGGACATTCGCCTCGTTCTGGTGCCGAAGAGCCGGTCTGTCGACCCGGCGTTGCTGATGGAATCGCTGTTCAAGCTGACCGAGCTCGAAAGCCGCTTCCCGCTCAACATGAACGTGCTGTCGCGCGGCAAGGTGCCGAACGTGCTGTCGCTGAAGACCATTCTTCGCGAATGGCTGGAGCACCGCAAGGAAGTTCTGGTGCGCCGCTCGAAGCACCGTCTTGCCGAGATCGAGCGCCGGCTGGAAATCCTCGCCGGCTACCTGATCGCCTATCTCAATCTCGACGAGGTGATCCGCATCATCCGCGAGGAGGATGAGCCCAAGCAGGTGATGATGGCCCGCTGGGCGCTTACCGACGTGCAGGCCGAAGCGATCCTCAACATGCGGCTGCGTGCCTTGCGCAAGCTGGAAGAAATCGAGATCCGCAAGGAATTCGACGGGCTCAGCGCCGAGAAATCGGAAATCGAGTCGCTGCTGGTATCCGACGCCAAGCAGTGGAAGACGATCGCCTGGCAGGTGCACAAGGTTCGCCGCGATTTTGGCCCCGAAGAAAACGAAGCGCTCGGCAAGCGCCGCACGACCTTTGCGGAAGCGCCGGACCACGATCTGAGCGACATCCACCACGCCATGATCGAGAAGGAGCCGGTAACGGTCGTCGTCTCGGAAAAGGGCTGGCTGAGGGCGATGAAGGGTCATCTCAACGACCACTCGCTCTTCACCTTCAAGGAAGGTGACGGCCTGAAGCTCGCCTTCCATGCCCAGACCACCGACAAGATCCTGGTCTTCACCACCGGCGGCAAGTTCTACACGATCGGCGCCGACAGGCTGCCGGGCGGGCGCGGCCACGGCGAGCCGATCCGCATCATCGTCGACATGGACAACGACCAGGACATCGTCACCGCCTTCGTCCACGATCCCAAGCGCAGGCTGCTGCTCGTCTCGCATGACGGCAACGGTTTCGTGGTGCCGGAGGCGGAAGTCGTCGCCAACACCCGCAAGGGCAAGCAGGTGATGAACGTCAAGTCGCCGGATGAGGCCAAGCGTTGCGTGCCGGTGGCTGGCGACCATGTCGCGGTCGTCGGTGATAATCGCAAGATGCTGGTGTTCCCGCTTTCGGAAATCCCGGAAATGACGCGCGGCAAGGGTGTTCGCCTGCAGCGCTACAAGGATGGCGGCGTGCTCGATATCAAGCTGTTTGCGATGGAGAGCGGACTGTCCTGGCAGGATTCGGCCGAGCGCACATTCGTGCGGACGCGCGAGGAACTGACCGAATGGCTGGGCAACCGCGCCGCCGCCGGCCGCATGGTGCCGAAGGGGTTCCCGCGGACCGGAAAATTCGGATAGGGTATATTGATCTTCGGGTGATGGCGGCCTGCGAACGGCAGTTTTCTGCGCTTCCGGTACTCACGTACTCAAATGTACGCTCCGTTCCGGTTCTCGAAAACCGCCATTCTCGGCTCGCCCTGACCCGAATCTCAACATACCCCGGAGCTCCAAAAGCGGGCGCATCTCGATCTAGGCAGGCGGCGGCGCTTGCCAACTTTCCGGCATCATCTTTTCGTCCCACGCCTTTTGCCGGCGTGCGATCGGACCATATTGCTCCGACCATGCGATGAATGCCTTGAATACCGGTTTCAGGCCGTAGGCCGCTTCGGTGATTTCATATTCTACGCGCGGCGGAACGACAGCATGCGCAGTGCGCTTGACCAGCCCGTCCGCTTCCAGATCGCGCAGCTGCTGTGCGAGCATATGTTGGGTAATGCCGGGAAGCGCGCGGCGCAGCTCGCCGAAGCGGTGGGTTTTTTGAGCCAGCGCCCACATGATCTCGATCTTCCATTTTCCGGTCAGAGGCCGCATGGCTTCGAGAAAAGGCAGGTAAGGCAGTTCGCCGTCGCAGGCATCTTCGCCCGCCGTTCCATTGTTTTGATTTTTCATCAGGTCCGGATTTTTCATTCTGTCGGCTGGCGGGAGCGCGGAAGATGGGTATTCGCCCAGAGAAAAGGAAGCCCGAGATTGATTGCAGCTGCCTGTCTCTTCTGACGTTTTGTTGAATTTATGACTGCCGGTGGCACGGTGTCGTGATGCCGGCGCTTGACATTATTATTAACTGGTAGGTTAAATATAGATACGGCTGAGCGGCGATATGCTGTCCAGCTTGCCTGAGGGCGGCCGTTGTCGCAGGGAGGGCGGCAATATGAGCGATGACAGTATCTCGCCCTGGGAACGCTTTCTCGCCGCGCGAAAGGCAAGCGTCGGGCTTCAACGGATCAAGACGACACAGATGAATGAACTCGCCGGACACCTGCGAGACTATCGGCGTTTCTGGGACGATAGCCTTGATCGACTGGGTGCCTATCTGCAGCAACTGAAGAGGAAATGATTGCGATCGAGTTCCCGGTCGCGAGCGACCGGACCTCCCAGACATCAAGAAATTTCCGGGGCCCTGTCGGGAGCCGCAATTCTCGTTCGTCCTTGGATCGGGCCCTGAGAGGCTGACGACATCTGGAGGAATGAACATGCAATCCGCGATCCATACCGCTGAAACATCGGTCTCGAAAAGTGCCTATCGGGCAGGGTGGGCGATCAGCGGCCTGCTCATCCTGTTCCTGGCTTTCGACGGGGCGATCAAACTGGTGCCGCTCGACATCGTCACACAGACGATGGGCGAACTGGGCTGGCCTACGACCATATCCATGGCGCGCACACTCGGCGTGCTGACGCTGGCCTGCACCATTCTTTACGCAGTCCCGCGCACCGCCGTGCTCGGCGCTATCCTGCTCACGGCCTATCTCGGCGGCGCGATCGCAACCCATGTGCGCATCGGCAATCCGCTGTTTTCCCACACGCTGTTCGGCGTCTATCTCGGCGTCATGGCCTGGGGTGGGCTCTACCTGCGCGACGAGCGGCTGCGCGCATTGATACCGCTGGGGCGTTGAGGCGAAATCGGTGGGCCGGCCACAGGAATGTCACCCGGTCGGTACATCATGCGAGGCGAAGGGCACCGGAACCACAGGCGCCAATCAGGTGGAAATCACAGGGAGAAGACCATGAAATCCAATACATATCTCGCCTTCAACGGAACCTGCGAGGCCGCATTCAAATTCTACGAGAAGGTGCTTGGCGGCAAGATCGTGATGATGATGCCTCATGCCGGCACGCCGGCGGAGGGCTATGTCCCGGCGGAGTGGCGCGACAAGATCATGCATGCGCGCCTGACCTTCGGGGACGACCAGGTGTTGATGGGCTCGGACGCGCCGCCGCAATACAAGACCAAGATGGACGGGTTCTCGATCTCGCTGCAATTCACCGACAAGGCGGAGGCCAAGCGGGTTTTCGACGCCCTTGCAGAGAAGGGCGAAGTCAAGCAGCCTTTCGAAAAGACCTTCTGGGCCGAGGGTTTCGGCATGTTGATAGACCAGTTCGGCACGCCGTGGATGGTCAATTGCGAAGCGCCTAGCGCCTGACGATCAACTACGCCGGGTGTCGAACCGCCAGGGCGGCTCGGCGCCGGCGCCCATCCTGAAGCTGCCAGAGCGAATGGGCGATCAGCGTGACGATGAGGATCGTGCCGCCGATCATGCTGTTTCGGCTCGGGGCCTCGGCAAAGATCATCCAGATCCAGACAGGCGCCAGGATGGTCTCCAGCAGATAGAACATCGCCACCTCGGGGCCGGAAATGTATTTCGGGCCGTTGGCGAGGCAGAAGAACGCGATCGGCATGACCACCGCGCCGTTGAGAATGATCCACCACGGTGCGGCGACATTGATGCCGGTCTTCGATACCATCAGCACCGCGACCGCGAACGGGAACACCACGCCAACGAGCGAGGTGAAGCCCATGTCCTTGCCGCTGGCGCGGGTGATCGTGATGGCGCCGGCAATGCACAGCGTCGACAGCAGCGCCATGACGTTGCCGAACATCTGCCCGGTGCCGATCGAGTCGCCGACGATGATCAGCACCCCGAATACCATGAACAGCATGGCGATGAGCGTTGCTGGCCGTGGGCGCTCTTTCAGGAAAACCCACGACAGGAGTGCTGCGAACATCGTGTTGAAGGCAAGGATGAAGACGAGATTAGCGGTCGAGGTGTTGTAGACGGCCGTTATGAAGACGATCGAGCCGAGACCGTAGAGGGCTGCCACTGCAAGCCCTGCGCGGCCCGGAATGAGCTGCGGCGCTTTCGGGCTGAAGAAGCGCCATATTGCCCAGATGAGAAGAGCGGCGATTAGCGTCGTGCCGGTGCGCATGAACAGGATGGACCAGTGGTCGCCGTTTGCGAGCCGGATCAGGGGAATGTCGACGGTGAGCGTGAGGCCGCCGAAAGCGGTCAGGGCAAGACCCTTCGCATGGTCGGAAAATTTTGCGGACACGGGGAACTACTCCGGAAAGGACGGGAACTGTTGCGCGGTTGCGTCCAAGAAGCCGATTAGACGGCTTCGTGCGCGTAGCGCTCCCAGCCTTTCGACCCCAGATGTTCCTGCGGCGTGAAACGGACCTTATAATTCATCTTGCGCGAGCCGTTGACCCAGTAGCCGAGATAGACATGGGGCAGGCCGGCGGCGCGCGCACGCGCGATATGATCGAGGATCATGAAGGTGCCGAGCGAGCGCTCGTCCATCTCCGGGTCGAAATAGGAGTAAACCATCGACAGGCCGTCGGCCATCTGGTCCGACAGGGCAACCGCGATCAGTTCGCCGTGACCATGGCCGGTGATGAAACTGTCTGGTCCGCGCCGCCGGTATTCGATGATCTTGGTGTTGACGTGGGTATCCTCGACCATCATCGCGTAATCGAGCACTGTCATGTCCGACATGCCGCCCTTGCGGTGGCGGGCGTCGAGATATTTGCGGAAGAGAGAGTACTGCTCGGTCGAGGGCTCGGCGTCGTGCATGGCGCCGACAAGGTCGGAGTTGTGCTGCGTGACGCGCTTCAAGTTCTTCGTCGGTTTGAACTCGTTGACCAGGATGCGCACGGACACGCAGGCCCGGCAGGTTTCGCAGGCGGGCCTATAGGCGATGTTCTGCGACCGTCGAAAGCCGCCCTGGGTAAGCAGGTCGTTCATCTCCGGAGCTTTGTCGCCGACAAGGTGTGTGAACACCTTCCGCTCGAACTGGCCGTCGATATAGGGGCACGGCGACGGCGCGGTCAAAAAGAATTGCGGCGACTGGGTAGTATGGTGCGTCATGGCACGTCGATTCAATTCCCACGAATCGCTCTACCTTGGCGGCAGCCGCGAAAAATTCAACTGGATATTGATACCACCAGTCACCGCACAGTCACAAATCCGCGCAAGGGCGTAATCGCATTCGCCCAAAAGCTGAAAAACTTAGCGGTCGTCGCGCGTCACCACCGTGCCGAGCAGCAGGTCGTGCACGGTACGCTTGCGCTCGGTGAAGAGCGAGGCGAGCAGGATGAGCGGCGTCAAGACGACATTGCCGGCCCAAAACAGCACGGTATGGACGACTGCGAGCATGCCGTCGACGGGCTTGCCGTCGAGTCGGTCGAGCCGGATGCCCATCATGCGCATGCCGACTGTCGCCTGATTCCGGCCGCCGAGCGTGTTCCAAACGTAAATGATGGCGACCATCGGGAACAGGATGCCGAACAGCGCCCAGCCGATACCGAGCGTGATGATACCGAGAATCGCTACCAGAATAGCGAAGGGGATCATCAGCAGGCCGATGATCAGATAGTCGATGCAGAAGGCAAAAACCCGGCGCGACAGCACGCCGTCATAGGCGCGAACGTCGTCAAGCCGCGTCGCAATGATTTCGCCGTCGAGAACACGTGTGTTCATGTTTTTCCAAAAAGCTCCGTTTCGGGAAAACCCGTTTTCCAAAACATGGTAATTGCCGGTCGGAATTCAAGAAGTCTTAGCGTCTATTGCTGTGACGCATCCTTTGTTTCCCTGAGTTTCGCTAGCTGGATCTGTGCCTGTTCCAGAACATTGCGCGTGATGTTGAGATAGATTCTGGAGCCGGCGCTTTCGAAGAATGGAATGACGCCGTTCGCCAGGGACACGCTCTCCTCCAGCAACGGTATTTTCTCGGCATCTGAAACGGAAGACAGATCGGCAGCCGCGTAATGCTGGAGCGTGCGCGCCAGCTTCATCTCCATGTAGCTTGTCTCTTCGATATCCTTGCCTTTGTGGGTAATCTCGAAGGCTGCGCGATGCAGTTCGAGCGCACGCTTTATCTGCTCTTCGTTGCGTTCCAGTTCGCCGACCTGCAGCGTCGAATCGCCAAGATTGGCCATGTCTTCCCAGGTCGCCTCGCCGCTGCGGTACTTCATGCTCAGCTGATAGGCCTGGGTGTCGAACTGCATCGCCTTTTTGGCGTCATCCAGCGCCTTGGTCTTTTCGGCGATCCGGCCATAGGCAGCGCCAAGATGGCCGTAGATCGGCTCGAGCTCGTAGCCCAAGGAGTCCTTCTCGTATTTCTTCAGCCACGCCTCGAGCGGCGCGGCACCTTTCCTGACGTGGTCGGCACCTCTTTCAGCGCTGATTTCACCGGCATATCCAAGCGTGCGGGTGTAGTCCTTGGCGAAATCGAGTTCGTCATTCTTGCTGGGACTTGCCTTGCTGCGATAGGTGCGTTCCAGCATTTCGGCAGCGCGCAGCAGCAGCGCCTCGTCGGATTTCCACCGCCCGAGATCGGTCAAAGCCTGCATCAGTTTGTCGGGAACGTAGAGATTGCAATCCGTTTTGCCGGTGATGGGGCACAAGGCGATCTCTGCCTCGCCGCTTTCGACCTCCATGGCCGCGCCGAACAGAAATGCGGGCTGGTAGCCGGGAAAGGTGTCGCTGGCGAATTGCGCGACCCAGAACTTATCGAGAATTTCAGAAACCTGATCCGGCGCGTCCGCCGGAACTTCATCGAGTGCGGCCCTGAGAGCCGACAAAGCCAGCGTAACGCTTTTGTCTTTGCTGGCGTTGTCGCTGCCGGAAGTTGCCGTCGCAATCGTCGTGGCCAGTTCGACCAGTTGCTGGGGGCGATCTTCCGGTTTGGCGTTGGAAAGCCCTGCGCAGGATGCCTCAGAGGTTTCCGCAAAATCGTCGACGGGCGGTGACAGTTTTTTCAGCTCAGCGCAGAAACCGGCATCGCCCTCATAGTGAAACGCGTCGAGCAGCGGCGTCCTGAACCTGATCTCATGGCCGGATTTGTCGCGGAATACGCGCTCGGCTACGGGATTGCTGTCGACCGGAACTATAGGGGGTGGAGGAACGAAGCGATTTTTGTTGATGTTCACTGATGCGACGTAAAGAACGACCGCGCCCAGGACGACCCATAGCAGAAGGCGGTCTTTCATCGATCGGAATCCAGTTTAAGCACGGCGGTTTTCGTCAGGGTGAACCATATGAGAACGTCAGCCCTCCAATTCCTTGCCGATGGCGCGGAACAGGGAGATTGTCTCGTATTCGCGATAGGTGCTCTCGTCGTTGACCGTGCCATAGTCCGGGCTGGAGGATAGCTTGACGATGACCAGTTTCTTCGCCGGGTTGACGTAAATGAACTGGTTGTAGACGCCGATCGCGGCGAACTCGCCTTCCTCTCCGTCCGTCAGCCACCATTGGTAGCCGTAACCGAACAGCGAGTCGGATAGTCCGGTATCGCCGGGCTGGAGATGCGGACCATCCGCCGTCAAGGACGCTTTCACCCAGCCGGCCGGCACGACCTGCCGCCCTTGCCAGACGCCACCATTGCGGAACAGCTCGCCAAGCTTGGCGTAGTCGCGCGCGACGGCGTTCAGCCCGGCAAATGCCATTTCCATCCCGACTGAATCAAGCAGCCATTGTCCGTCTGCCTCCATGCCAAGCGGATGCCAGAGCTTTTCCTGCATGTAGTCGGCAATTGTCCGGCCAGTAGCTGCGACCAGCAACATGCCGAGAACCTGCGTGTCGGTGCTGTTGTAAAGGTTGAATGTGCCAGATGGGCGTTCACGCGAGAGGGTGGCGGGGAAGGCATCGAATGACCCGCCTTGCGCGAAGATGGCGGCGAAGCGGTTTATGTCGGAGTCAGGGTCGCTGTAGTCTTCGTTCCACCTTGCCCCGGAGGACATCTGCAGGATGTCCTTGATCGGCACGCCATCATAGGCGGAGCCGGTCAGCGCTGGCAGATAAGCGGTTATCGGCTCGCTGATATCACCGATGAACCCATCTTGCACCGCTATCCCGATCGCTGCCGACACGAAACTCTTGGCGACCGACATCGAAACCCATTTCGTTTCGCGCCCGCCCCAGGGCGCGTAACGCTCGAAGCGGATCGCGCCATCCTCGATGATGAGTAGCGCCATCGTTTCCGTGAGCGACAGGAAATCCTCGACGCTTCTCGGGGTTCCGTCATGAGAATATTGGTCGGGAAGTTGCAGCGGGCGACCTTCGGCGAACCGGAACGGCGCTGGTGCTGCCGTCATCGTTGCGACGGGAAAGATGCTGTCCAATCGCTGAAAATTGTCGCGCTGGCTGGCGCCTGTGAAATGGCTGGAAATGTAGTCGATGCGGTTCATGCCGGGCCTATTGAGCGAAGCGAAGACGGGGAAGTAGCACGCCGCTTTTTGAGCTTTACCCCTTCAACATCTGCGCCACTTCCGGCGCGAAATAGGTCAGGATGCCGTCGCAGCCGGCGCGCTTGAAGGCGAGCAGCGATTCCAGCATGGCTTTTTCGCCGTCGATCCAGCCATTGGCGCTCGCCGCCTTGATCATCGAATATTCGCCAGACACCTGATAGGCGAAGGTCGGCACCTGGAACTCGTCCTTCAAGCGGCGGATGATGTCGAGATAGGGCAGGCCGGGCTTGACCATCAGCATGTCGGCGCCCTCGGCCAGGTCCTGCTCGGCCTCGCGGATCGCCTCATCGCTGTTGGCGTGGTCGATATAGTAGGTCTTCTTGTCGCCTTTCAGCAGGCCCTGCGTGCCGATAGCTTCGCGATAGGGGCCGTAGAAGGCGGACGCGAATTTCGTCGCATACGACATGATCGCCACGTCGTGAAACCCGTTGGCGTCGAGCGCGTCGCGAATGGCGCCTATGCGGCCGTCCATCATGTCGGAAGGCGCAATGATGTCGGCGCCGGCGGCTGCCTGGAGGACGGCAGCGGCGGTGACCTGCTCCACCGTCTCGTCATTGACGATGATGCCGTCGCGCAGGATGCCGTCATGGCCATGGCTGGTGAAGGGGTCCAGCGCCGCGTCGGTGATGATGCCGATTTCCGGCACCGCCGCCTTGATGGCGCTGGTGGTGCGGTTGATGATGTTTTGCGGGTCGAGAATATGCGAGCCGGTCTGGTCGCGCAGGCCGATATCGACATTGGGGAAGGTCGCAATGGCCGGAATGCCGAGCTTGGCCGCGCGCTCGGCCTCCTGGACGGCGAGGTCCACCGACAGGCGGAAGACGCCGGGCATGGCGGGAATGGGTTCGCGCACATTCTTGCCGTCGATGACGAAGATCGGCCAGATCAGGTCGTCCACCGTCAGATGGTTTTCCTGAACGAGGCGGCGCGACCAGTCGGCCTTGCGCATGCGCCTCAGCCGTCTGCTGCCGGTAATCTCGTCAACGGTGCGCGCGCCGGCAGGCTTCAGGCGGGTCTGTCTGTTCATCGCATGATCTCCAGTTGCGCGTTTTTTAACATGCGGCTTTGCAGTTCACCAAGCCATGGGAATGAGGCCAGCAAGATTGACGCACCTTGCCGCATTCCTTAGCACTTGCAGTCCCGGTCGATAGGGAAGGGATTCTGTGCATGGACTTTGGCGGCGGCGACGAAATACGGTTCGAGCACATCGGCATGGCTGGTGTCGTCACGCTGACGCGGCCCAAGGCGCTGAACGCCATCACGCACAATATGGTCAAGGCACTGTCGCGGGCGCTGGACGCCTGGAAGACGGACGCGCAGGTCATGCGCGTCGTGGTCAAGGCCGAGGGCAGGGCGTTTTCGGCCGGCGGCGACATAATGGATGTTTATCAGGCCGGGCCAGGCTCCGCTGCCTCTCTTGAGTTCTTCGCTGACGAATACCGGCTGAATGCGCAGATCGCCCGTTTTCCCAAACCATACCTCACCTTGATCGACGGCATCGTGATGGGGGGAGGGGTCGGCGTTTCCTTCCACGGCTCGCACCGCGTCATGACGGAGAATGCGCAATTCGCCATGCCGGAAGTGGGCATCGGCTTCTTTCCCGACGTCGGCGGCAGTCATCTGCTGCCGGACCTCGGTGGCAGCTTCGGCATGTATCTCGGCCTCACCGGCAACCGCATCCGCTATGGCGACGCGCTCTGGTCGGGCCTGGCGACGCATACGATACAGTCGCAGTATATCGGTGCTCTGCTCGAGGAACTGTTCGAGCCGGGCGAGACAGACCTGACGCTGCGCGAGACCTTCATGGCGGCCAGGCGCGAGACCGACCGGGATACGCTGGAGAAGATCGCGCAGCATTTTTCGCTGCCGTCGCTGGATGCCGTGCTGGAGAGCCTCGAAAAGGCGGCGGTCGACGATGAGTTCGCCGCCAAGACGCTGGCGACGATGCGCCTGCGCTCGCCGACCAGCCTCAACGTGGCCTTCCGCCAGATCACGGCGGGATCGACCATGTCGATGGACGATTGCATGCGCATGGAGTTCCGCATTCTCAACCGAATGCTTGAAGGCCGGGATTTCTACGAAGGAATACGCGCGGCGCTCATCGACAAAGGCTCGACGCCGGTCTGGACGCCCTCGACGCTGGAAGAAGTGGATCCCGCCGCCATCGATGCCTATTTCGCGCCATTGCCGAATGGAGACCTCGCGCTGTGAGCGAACGCGCTGTCAGGTCGCCGGCGATAGGGCCCACGGTGGCGGAGTCGACGTTCGCCTGGTTCCTGCGCATCATCGCGGCCTATTGCCTGCTGTTCGGCGTGCTCTACTGGATAAGGCTGATCGGATTATACGACGAGCCGCTGTGGCGGTTCGATACAATGCCGGTCTATTGGCAGGTGACGGCCGTGACGCTCGCCGTCTTCTATCCCTTCGCCGGCATCGGCCTTTGGATGCTGGCGTCCTGGGGGCCGGTGATCTGGTTCATCTGCGCGGCAACCGAAGTCACCATGTATGCCGGCTTTCCCGACCTGTTCGGCCATCGCTTCGCCATCGTCGTTTCACACGCCTTCGTGGCCTTGCTCTATATCGCCTTCCGCGTGGTGATCTTCTTCCAGAAACGGCAGGCCAAGATCTGAGCCGTTTTCGGCCATTGCCCAGAGATCTCAGGCGTTACCTAAATGTTTAGGTTAATTTTCGCTCCTCGGCTGGCCGTTTGTTAACCTTCTTGCGAAACCACCCAAGGGTAAGCCCTTGTTAAGCCTGACGTTTAAGTCGAATTTTATACGTATTCGATAGTGTCGCGATCAAGGTGAGAAAAACAAAACAATCACCGGGCGACAAACGAGAGGCAAAGACAATGAACACTTCCCGTCCAGTGGCGAAGACCACTAGCGTATCCGATGACCGTCGCGAAGCAATCCGCTCGCTTTACATGGAATCCCTGCAGCTTGTTGAAAGACTGCACCGCCGTCTTCTTGATGTTATCAAGGACGAGTTCGACCGCAATGCACGCAGCGACATCAATGCAATCCAGGCGCTGCTGCTGTTCAACATCGGCAATTCGGAGTTGACGGCGGGCGAACTGCGCTCCCGCGGCTACTATCTCGGCTCGAACGTTTCCTACAATCTCAAGAAGCTGGTCGAGCTTGGCTTCATCAACCACCAGCGTTCGCGCATCGACCGCCGTTCGGTCCGCGTCAGCCTCACCGACAAGGGTTCGGAAGTGGCCGAGGTGGTTGCAGGCCTTTATGAGCGCCATGTCGGCTCGATCGAGCAGGTCGGCGGCATCAACACCGAGGAATTCAAGCAGATGAACCGGGCTCTCCAGCGCCTGGATCGCTTCTGGAACGATACGATCGCCTACCGCATGTAAGAACCGGCTCTGTCGGGCGAACAATATGGACCGTGGCGAAAGAACCACGGCGCGGACAAATTCTCCAGTCAGAGCCGGTGCCGAGGGGCGCCGGCTCATCTTTTTTCTGGCATACGCGCTTCGCGTCCCTTATGGCCACGCAAACGCCATATTCCGATGACTATGCGGAAGGGTGAAAAGGACCGTCAGGCTTCGAGGGATTGCCTGAGGGGGGAACTCCGGACGACGATGTGCGTTGAAAAGCGCTACCGACGCGGAGTTATGGTTGGCTAATTGTTAAGCATAGTCGCCATAAGCTACGGATGAATTCATCCGATCGATGCAACGCAGGATAGATGTCTGGAATGTCCATGAACACCACCCGCCGTTCCTTTCTGACCACAGCCGCAGCGCTTGCGGGAACTGCTCTCGCTGGAAAAGCCTTCGCGCAGGACGCGATCGGTGAAATTCTCAGCTCCTCGCGCCGCGGCAACTGGGACGACACGTTCGATGCACGCGCCAGCCAGGGCGGCAAGGTTGCCTCCAACCAGCCGATCTTCTCGCCGCAGACCGTGTCCTATGTCGAACAGGCAATCGGTCAGTACCAGGGTATCGTTTCGCAGGGTGGCTGGCCGGAAGTGCCGTCGACCAAGAAGCTGCAGCTTGGCGTTGAGGATGGAGACGTCAAGGCGCTGCGCCAGCGGCTGATGGTTTCCGGCGATCTCTCTTCTCAGGCTGGCATCTCGCCGGTGTTCGATACCTATGTCGACAGCGCCGTGAAGCGCTTCCAGGCCCGTCACGGCTTGCCGGCAGACGGCGTCCTCGGAAAGTATTCCTATGCCGCGATGAACATTTCCGCGCCGGTGCGTCTCGGACAGCTCGAGACGAACCTCGTGCGCCTGCGCTCCATGTCGGGCGATCTCGGCCAGCGCTATGTGATGGTCAACGTTCCCGCCGCGCAGATCGAGGCTGTCGAAAATGGTCGCGTCGTGCTGCGCCATGCCGCGATCGTCGGCAAGATCGACCGCCAGACGCCGATCCTCAACTCCAAGATCAACGAGATCATCGTCAACCCTTATTGGAACGCACCGGTTTCGATCGTCCGCAAGGACATCATTCCGCTGATGCGCAAGAACCCCAAATATCTGGCCGACAGCCACATTCGCCTGTTCGCGCCGGACGGCAGCGAAGTCGATCCGATCAATGTCGACTGGTCGACCGAGGAAGCAGCAAAATACCGCTTCCGTCAGGACCCGGGCGCCGGCAACGCCATGGCTTCGGTGAAGATCAACTTCCCGAGCCCGGATGGCGTCTACATGCATGACACGCCGCAGCAGAGCTTGTTCGGCAAGCTGATGCGCTTCGATTCGTCGGGCTGCGTGCGCGTGCAGAACGTGCGCGACCTCGTCACCTGGATCCTGCGCGACACGCCCGGCTGGAGCCGCCAGCATTTCGAGCAGACGATCAAGACCGGCACGACGACGCCGGTGCAGGTCACCAACCCGGTTCCTGTCTACTTCACCTACATTTCCGCTTGGTCGACCGGTGACGCCGTGGTGCACTTCCGCGACGATATCTATGGCCGCGACGGCGTCGATGAGCTGAAGATTTCCTCGGCGCTGTAAGCGTTTGCGAACAAAAGAAAAAAGCCGCCTGACAAGGCGGCTTTTTTCATTTCTGCCGTATCGGTTTCCGTGGCAAGGCCGCCCGAGTTTTTGGAGAATTGTTTGGCCGTCGCGACTTTGATCCTGCTGCTTCTGGTGCTGGTGGCTGTTTCCGGCGTGCTGGTGCGCTTTCTGCCGCTGCCTCTGCCGATCATCCAGATCGTGCTCGGAATCCTTCTCGCGTGGCCGATCGACGGGCTGCATGTGGAGATGGAGCCTGCGCTGTTCCTGCTCGTTTTCGTGCCGCCCTTGCTGTTCATAGAGGGCCTTCTGCTGCCGAAGCGGGAGTTCAGGGAACTTGCACCGCAGATATTCGGCCTGGCCTTCGGGCTGGTCTTCTTCACGGTCGTCGTCTTCGGCTATGCGCTGCACTGGCTGTTGCCGGTTGTGCCGCTGCCGGTAGCCTTTGCGCTCGCCGCCGTTCTGTCGCCGACCGACGCGCTCGCGGTTTCCTCCATCGTTGGCCGCGACATCGTGCCGGCCCGCATCCGCCATATCCTCGAGGGCGAATCCCTATTGAACGATGCATCCGGCCTCGTGGTTCTGCGTTTTGCCGTTGCCGCCGCGCTCACCGGCCATTTTTCGCTCGGCGAAACGGCGGTCACGTTCTGGCTGGTTGCCCTGGGCGGCGTCGCTGCGGGACTGGTGACGCTATGGGCGACGTCGAAGGTGCTGCGCATTGTCGCAAAGATTGGCGATATCAGGCCGGAGGTGCAGGTGATGATCCTGATCCTCTTGCCCTTTGCCGCTTACCTTCTGGCCGAGGAGATGCACGCGTCCGGCATTCTGGCGGCAGTGACCGCCGGGCTCTATACCAGCCGCACGGGTCTGTTCGGTGCGCTGAGCATTCCGGCGCGCATGCAGAACGCGGCTTTGGTCGATGTCCTGTCCTTCACCTTCAATGGTGCCATCTTCCTCATGCTCGGCCTGCAACTGCCCGGTATCATCCGTACGGTTCCGTCGGAGCTGTCGCTGTATGGCACGGTCTGGGAGCCGGTGCTGGCGGTGTTGACGCTGACGCTAATCCTGCTGGCGATCCGCTTCGCCTGGATCGTCTTCGGTTCGGCAGCGCGCGGCGCCATCGATCGTTGGCGCGGACGCAACGTGCAACGGCTGACCGGCCGGCTGAAAGTGGTGATGACGCTTGCCGGCGTTCGTGGCGCAATCACGCTGGCCGGCATCCTCTCGCTGCCGCTCGTTTTGCCGGACGGTTCGCCGTTTCCGGCGCGTGATCTGGTCATTTTCATCGCAGCCGGCGTGATCATATGCTCGCTGGTGGTGGCCAGTGTCGCTTTGCCCGCGGTCGCGCGCGGCATACCGCTGGAGGAAGAGGATGTGCTCGCCAACGAAGAGCGCCTGGCCCGGGTGACGGCGGCAGAAGCCGCGATCGCCCGTATCGAGCAGATGGTGGAGGAAAGCCGCGATGACCCGGCTCTATACGAGATGCGGATGGCTGCGTCGCAGCAGTTGATCCCTTTTTACCGGCAGCGGATCGTCCTTGGCGACGCAGACGATCCGGCCGCACAGGACCTGTTGCCGGTGATCGGCGCCATGACGGAGGCAGCACTGGATGCGGAACGCGCGGCCCTTGTTGGCCTGCTGCGGTCACACAAGATCAACGACACCACGATGCGCGCGATCATGAGTGAAGTGACGCTCACATTGGCCCTGATTGCCAAGAAGAAGGGCAGCGCCGGGCATTGAGTGCTGCCCGGGCCTCGCCTCCATTCAGCCGTCCGTTTCCACAACCGACGAGAAAAACTCTTCCGGGCTTTCGACCTCGACCAGCCGCCGCTTCTCGATCAGCCAGAAGCGATTGCCGACGGCCCTGACGAAGCTGCGGTCATGCGAGACCAGCAGGCAGCTTGCCTCATGCGCCATCAGCTCGGTTTCGAGCGCTTCCTGCCCATCGATATCGAGATGGTTGGTCGGCTCGTCGAGCAGATAGAAGTTGGGATTGGTCAGCCGCAGCACCAGCATCGCCAGCCGCGCCTTCTGTCCGCCCGAAAGCCGGCCGATGGCGCTGGCCTGCATTTCGACCGTCAGCCCAGCGCCCGCCAGCAAGGTGCGGGCGCGCTGGTCGCCGACCTCGAACCGGTGGCTGAGCGTGGCCAGCGGCGTATCGTCGTCCGCGAGGTCGGACAGACCCTGATCGCCATAGCCGAGCACCAGTGAAGGCGTTGCCTTGACCGTTTCCACAGATGCGGTCGGCTCCATTATCGCCTTCCTGATCAGGTTGACGAGGCGTGACTTGCCGGCGCCGTTGCGCCCGAGCAGGACGACACGGTCGCCCTGGCAGAGCCATTTCTTGCCGGTCTTGAACAGCAGCGTGCCATCCGGCGTCTCGACAGAGGCATCGTCGAGCGTAATCAGGATCTTTGCATGCGTGCCACGATTGGCGAGCTTGATTGCGCCCGACGATCGCTCCTGATAGCCGGGCCGCGCGGCATCCTCCATGCGCTCTGCCCGTTGCTTGAGCTGCTTGGTTTTGACGGTCAGCAGGTCGCTGCCGGAGTTGATGCCGATATTGTTGAGCTTGGCCGCCTGACGGCGCAGCTGCTGGGCCACCTTCATGTCCTTCTGGTATCGCCGCTCCTCGGAAGCATCGACCTCGTCCAATGCGGCGCGCGCTCGCGAATAAGGCAGCGAAAAGACCTGCGAGCGCTCGGCGCGCAGGAACAGCGTGCGATTGGTCGTGGCGTCGAGGAAGGCCCGGTCGTGGCTGCAAATGATCACCGGAACATCGCGTGGAAGTGCATTCAGCCAGTCTTCCAGCTGCCGGATACGGGCAAGGTCGAGATGGTTGGTCGGCTCGTCGAGAAGCAGCGCGTCGGGGTCAGTGACCCAGACGCGGGCGAGCATGGCAAGCCTCTGCCAACCGCCGCTGAGCTGGGCGAGGGGGCGTTCGCGCATCGCCTCCGGCACATCGAGCGAATCCAGCACGACATCGACGCGCCAGCTCTCCGAGTGGGCCTGTTCCGGGGACAAAACCTCCTGGACGGCATCGTAGAAGGGAACGTCGAGCAGCTTGGCGGGGATATCCTGCTCGACATGGCCGATGCGCAAGCCGCGCGAGCGGGTGATGTCGCCGGTCGTCGGTTCGACGTTGCCGGCTATGCATCGCAGAAGCGTGGATTTGCCTCTGCCATTGGCAGCGACGATGCCAAGGCGGTCGCCGGCCTCGATGGAAAGATTGAGATTGGAAAAGAGCGGAGCGCCAAGCGTGACGGCGAGATTGCGCAGATTGATCAAAGCCATTGTCGTTCTCTGGTCTGTCCGAGCGACTGTTCGGCATCCGAAGGCATCTTTGTGCCGTGAAAGCGGATTCTGAAAGTTCAGGCTCGGTGAAATTCCGATACGCAGGCGCTAAGCTGAAAGCTCAGAACTGCGTCACCACGAAGGGCAGACCGGGAGAGATGCTTTGTCGGCGATCGTTCTGGTCAGCCCTGCAAACGCATTTGCAGGGCGTTGACGGGGCCACGCTGACGATGATGACGAAAGAACGTATTCACGCAGCCCTCCTTTCCTGATCTTGACGAGCAACGATCCAGAAATAACCGTGCCGAAGGCAATATGCAACCAGCGTGGAGGCGGGCAGGGCGCTCTTTTCAGGTGCGCCGCGCCGTTCTGCCGCAAAGCGACCACCAAATTTCGCGCGGCGAACGTGGCGAGGCTCATGCAAGTGTGCTAATGGCGCGCCGCATGGAACATGATCTCCTTCCCTAAGGGATGATGTCCGCGCAACAGAGCACCGCCCCAGCTAAGGATTACCTGACATGGCAAGAGACTCGGCCGCCTCGCAACATTTCGAATCCTTCTTCGGCACGACGCTCGCCGATGCCGATCCGGAGATTTTCGGCTCCATCCGCAACGAGCTTGGCCGCCAGCGCCACGAGATCGAGCTGATCGCCTCGGAAAACATCGTCAGCCGTGCCGTTCTGGAAGCGCAGGGCTCGATCATGACCAACAAATATGCCGAAGGCTATCCGGGCAAGCGCTACTATGGCGGATGCCAGTTCGTCGATGTCGCCGAGACGCTCGCCATCGAGCGCGCCAAAAAACTGTTCGGCTGCAACTTCGCCAACGTCCAGCCGAACTCCGGCAGCCAGATGAACCAGGCGGTGTTCCTAGCACTGCTGCAGCCGGGCGACACCTTCATGGGCCTCGACCTCAATTCGGGCGGGCATCTGACCCACGGCTCGCCGGTCAACATGTCGGGAAAATGGTTCAAGGTCGTGTCCTACGGCGTGCGCCAGGACGACCACCTGCTCGACATGGACGAAGTCGCCCGCCTTGCCCGCGAGAACAAGCCGAAGCTGATCCTCGCCGGCGGCACCGCCTATTCCCGCATCTGGGACTGGAAGCGTTTCCGCGAGATCGCCGATGAAGTCGGTGCTTATCTGATGGTCGACATGGCCCACATTGCCGGCCTCGTCGCCGGTGGCCAGCACCCGTCGCCGCTGCCGCATGCCCATGTCGTAACCACGACCACGCACAAGTCGCTGCGCGGTCCGCGCGGCGGCATGATCCTGACCAATGACGAGGAAATCGCCAAGAAGATGAACTCGGCGGTGTTCCCCGGCCTGCAGGGCGGCCCGCTGATGCATGTGATTGCCGCCAAGGCAGTCGCCTTCGGCGAGGCGTTGAAGCCGGAATTCCAGACCTATGCCGCCAACATCGTCGCCAACGCCAAGGCGCTGGCCGACAGCCTGAAGGGCACCGGCCTCGACATCGTTTCGGGCGGCACCGACAACCATCTGATGCTGGTTGACCTCCGCCCCAAGAACGCCACCGGCAAGCGCGCCGAGGCGGCCCTTGGCCGCGCCAACATCACCTGCAACAAGAACGGCATTCCCTTCGATCCGGAAAAGCCCTTCGTCACCTCAGGCGTGCGCCTCGGCACGCCTGCCGGCACGACGCGCGGCTTCGGCGAGGCTGAATTCCGCGAGATCGGCAATCTCATTGCCGAAGTGCTCGACGGGCTGAAGGTCGCGAATTCGGATGAAGGCAATGCGGCCGTCGAGGCTGCCGTGAAGAAGAAGGTGGTCGAACTGACTGACCGCTTCCCGCTTTATCCCTATCTGGGGTGAACTTTCGTCGTTGGCGCTGCCCCTCACCCTTACCCTCTCCCCGTAAGAACGGGGAGAGGGAGGCGTCGGCGTTGGAGCTTCCTCCTTCTCCCCGTCACAATACGGGGAGAAGGTCGCGGTAGCGGGATGAGGGGCAGCGCCGACGCGCAAATGATCGCCCGGCGCACCTGCTGCATCCGCCTTTTCAAACACAATGTCTCCGAAAAGCGGTTTCCACTTTTCGCAATCATGCTCTAAGCCTTTCGCGAGAGGAATCGCGAAGGACGAAGCCGAGACATGCGCTGCCCCTACTGCCAGTCGGAAGACACCCAGGTCAAAGATTCCCGCCCCGCCGAAGATGGCGCGGCGATCAGGCGGCGGCGCGTCTGCCCCGATTGCGGCGGGCGCTTCACTACCTTCGAGCGCGTGCAGCTTCGCGATCTCATCGTGGTGAAGAAGTCGGGCCGCAAGGTGCCGTTCAGTCGAGACAAGCTGCTGCGCTCGATGGAAACCGCCGTGCGCAAGCGCAATGTCGATCCAGAACGCATCGACCGCGCCGTCACCGGCATCGTGCGCCAGCTCGAAAGCTCAGGCGAGACCGAAGTGACGACCGGCGAGATCGGACGTCTGGTCATGGAAGCGCTGAAAGCGCTCGACGATGTCGCCTATGTCCGCTTCGCCTCGGTCTACCGCAATTTCCGCGAGGCCAAGGACTTCCATGACGTTCTCGGCGAGCTCAAGGGCGAGGACGAAGAGGAACCGGGTTGAGCCATGTCCACCCGGTATGAAGAACAGCAGGCGACCGACCGCCGCTTCATGGCGGCCGCCCTTCGCATGTCGCGAAAACACGCCGGCCTGACGGCGACAAACCCTGCTGTCGGCACGCTCCTCGTTCGCGACGACGGCAACGGCCCGGTCATCGTCGGGCGCGGTGTCACCGCAATCGGTGGCAGACCGCACGCCGAAGCCGAAGCGCTGGCCGAGGCCGGTGAAAAGGCGCGTGGCGCGACCGCCTATGTGACGCTCGAACCCTGTGCCCATCACGGCCGCACGCCGCCTTGCGCCAATGCGCTGGTTTCGGCCGGGGTGGCCCGCGTGGTGGGTGCCGCGAGTGACCCCGACCCGCGCGTTTCGGGCAAGGGCTATGCGATTCTGCGCGAAGCGGGCATCGAGGTGGTCGAGCGGGTGATGGCCGACGAAGCCGCAGATCAGCTCGCCGGCTATCTGGTCAGATCTCTGAAAAAACGTCCGCAAGTGACTCTGAAACTTGCACTTTCCGCCGACGGCATGATCGGTCGACCGGGTGAGGGGCAGATCGCCATCACCGGCGCGATCTCGCGCCGGCAGGTGCATCTGATGCGCGCCGAGGCCGATGCGATTGTGGTCGGCATTAACACGGCGCTCGCCGACGACCCGGAACTGACGGTTCGTCTGCCGGGCCTGGAAGCCCGCTCGCCGGTGCGCATCGTGCTTGATCGATTGGCGCGGCTCGATCCGGCGTCGAAGCTGGCGCGGACGGCGGAAGAGGTTCCCGTATTCGTGGCCGTGGGACCGGAAGCGGATGCTGCGCGCAAAGCCGAACTCGAAGCGTTTGGCGTAAAATCGCTCGCAACCGACACCTATGACGGCCGCATCGCGCTGCCGGAATTGCTGGAAGATCTCGCAGCACTTGGCATGATGAATGTCATGGTCGAGGGCGGGGCGGAGACTGCGCGCAATTTCCTGGTCGACGACATGGTCGATCGTATCGTGATCTTTCGTGGCCCAGTCGAACTGGGCGCGGGCGGCATTGCAGCCCCCGTCGACGAGAACCATATGCCGGCAGGGTTTCGCCTGACGCGTCAGGCGCGCTTCGGCGACGATAGCTATGCCGAATGGACAAGGAATTTCTGATGTTTACCGGAATTGTCACCGATGTTGGTTCAGTCGCCTCCATCTCGCCGCTCCGCGAAGGCGTCAGGCTGCGCATCGACACGGCCTATGATCCGCAGACCATCGAAATCGGCGCCTCCATCTCTTGCGGCGGCGTCTGCCTGACCGTCGTCACTTTGCCGGAATCAGGCGCGAACCGCCGCTGGTTCGAGGTCGAGGCCTGGGAAGAAGCGCTGCGCCTGACCACGGCCGCCGGCTGGAACGCCGGCACGCGCATCAACCTGGAGCGCGCCTTGAAGATTGGCGATGAACTCGGCGGTCACATCGTTTCCGGCCATGTCGATGGCACGGCGGAGATCGTCGCGCGGCAGGACGAGGGCGATGCCGTCCGCTTCACACTCGAAGCGCCGCGCGAGCTGGCGAAATTCATCGCGCCGAAAGGCTCGGTCGCGCTCGACGGTACCTCGCTTACCGTCAACAAGGTCGAGCGCACGCGCTTCGACGTGCTGCTGATCCATCATTCGCTGACCGTCACCACCTGGGGCGAGCGAAAAGTCGGCGACCGCGTCAATCTCGAGATCGACACCATGGCGCGCTATGCCGCCCGGCTTGCACAGGCGGCGGAAGAAGGGCTTTGAGGTTCAGATCAAGCTTTTCCTGATCGCCAGCTTTTCGCCCGGTCCATGAACCGCGGCGAACAGCAGGCCGGCGATGAAGGTGAAGTGATCGATGAAGAATCCGAATTCAGCCTGATTGCCTTCCCAGTGCGATGGGCCGTGAAAGGCGAAAGCCAGGAATAGGACGTAAGCCGCCGCAAGAAGTGCTGCTTCCGAGAAGAACGCGCCTGTAAGAAATGCAAGAGCGAGTGCGACCTCGAAGAAGGCGGCCACCCACGCAAGAAATAGCGGAAATGGAAAACCTGCCGCGGCGATGTAGCCGGCTGTCGCTTCCATGCCGAGAAACTTGAAGCTCGCGGCCATGACGAAAACGCCGCCGAAAATCAGCCTTGCGATGAGAATTGCAACGGTCTTGCTCATTGATTGGTCCTCCACGGTGTCGTTTGGCCCACATAGGACGAATGGAAAACGCTGTTTCCGACATCCATGATGACGGAATTTGTTTCTCATTTCATAAGCCACCCGGATCTCGCGGTTTCAGAGCCTGCCCTTCATCGCAGGCAAAGGCAGCGCGGATGGAGTGTCTCGAACGGTCATCCGGCAATCTTCCGCTTGCGAACTTACCGGCTTCGGCCTAAGTCACCGGCGATCCCGGAGACGTTCATGGCCAGTTCCACAAAACCGCATTTGCTCATAATCGAGGCCCGTTTTTACGACGACCTCGCCGACGCGCTTCTCGAAGGCGCCAAGGCTGCACTCGACGATGCGGGTGCGACTTATGACGTCGTGACGGTCCCCGGCGCGCTGGAAGTGCCTGCCGTAATCTCCTTTGCGCTGGATGGCGCGGAAGAAGGCGGCACGGAATATGATGGCTATGTCGCCCTTGGCACCGTCATTCGCGGCGAGACCTATCATTTCGACATCGTCGCCAACGAATCGAGCCGGGCGCTGATGGACCTCGCGGTCAAGGAATCGCTTGCGATCGGTAACGGCATCCTGACGGTCGAAAACGACGATCAGGCCTGGGCGCGCGCCAAGCGCCATGAGGGCGACAAGGGCGGCTTCGCAGCGCGCGCCGCACTCACCATGATCGCCCTGCGCGAACGCCTCGGAGCCTGAAAAAGTGACTGAGCCAGCCGACAACGGTCAGCCCCCGATCCGCCAGGCCAACAAGCGTGGCGCTGCCCGCCTTGCCGCCGTGCAGGCGCTATACCAGATGGATGTGGCGGGTGCCGGCCTGCTCGAAATCACTGCCGAATACGAGGCGTTCAGGCTCGGCAAGGAGGTCGACGGCGCGCTCTACCGCGAGGCAGACGCGCAGTGGTTCCGTGCCATTCTTGCCGGGGTCGTCGAGAATCAGAAGACGGTCGATCCGGTTATTCGCCAGGCTTTGACCGAGGACTGGCCGCTGTCGCGTCTCGATTCGACGCTGCGCGCCATCCTGCGTTCCGGCGTCTACGAGTTGATGCAGCGTCCTGACGTGCCGGTGGCCGTCATCGTTTCGGAATATGTCGACATCGCCAAGGCGTTCTATGTCGAAGACGAGCCGAAGCTGGTGAATGCCGTGCTCGACCGGGTATCGCGCCGCGTGCGCGGCGAAGGACGCGGCAAAGACGCCTGATGAGCGACGCCGCGCAAAGCAACGCACGGCGAACGGCGATCATCCTGGCGGCCTCGCAGGCGATTGTCGGCTCGGCCGCTCCCATCTGCATTTCGCTCGGCGCGCTTGCCGGCCATTATCTGCTCGGCGCCGACAAGTCGCTCGCCACAGCCCCGGTGACAGGCTTCAATCTCGGTGTCGCGCTCGGCTCGCTGCCGGCTGCAGCCATCCTGAGATGGCTCGGCCAGCGCAATGGCTTCATGGCCGGGACTCTGGCAACGGCGCTGGGCGGGCTGGTTGCCACAATGGCGCTCTTTCAATCCAACTTTTGGTTGTTTGCGATCGGGCTGATGATCGTCGGTGTCGGTGGGGCCTTCGTCCAGCAGTTCCGTTTCGCGGCCGCCGACAATGCGCCGCGCGAATTCAAGGCGCGCGCCATTTCCTTCGTGTTGGCCGGCGGGGTGATCACCGCAATCCTCGGGCCGCAGATCGTCATCTTCACCCGCGAACTGTTTGCGCCGGTGATGTTTGCCGGCTCCTTCGCGGCAATTCTCGTGCTTTCGGCGGTCGGCGCGATTGTTCTGTCGTTCCTGCGCACCAACCCGGATACGCACAAGAAAACGGTCGATCACGGACATGCTCGCCCGCTCAGCGAGATCGTCTCGCAGCCGCGCTTCATCGTGGCGCTGCTTTGCGGTGTGGGCTCCTATACGCTGATGACCTTCGTCATGACCGGTGCGCCGCTTGCCATGGTCGGCTGCGGTTTTTCGCCGGATGAGGCCACGCTGGGCATTTCCTGGCATGTAATGGCGATGTTTGCGCCGAGCTTCTTCACCGGCAGGCTGATCCACCGTTTCGGTACGAATACGATCGTGGCTGTGGGCTTCGTCCTGTTGATCGGCTGCGCGCTGGTCGCGCTATCCGGCATCCAGCTCTGGCAGTTCTGGACGGCGCTTATCCTGCTCGGCCTCGGCTGGAACTTTGCCTTCATCGGCGCCACCGCGCTTGTGTCGGAAACCTATCACCCGTCCGAAAAGGGCAGGGCGCAGGGCTTTCACGATTTCGTCCTGTTCGGCAGCGTCGCCTTCGCCTCGCTGATGTCCGGCAAGGTCTACAACGCCTATGGCTGGGACATGCTGAACTGGGTGGTGTTCCCGGTGACGGCGATTTGCCTCGTGGCGCTGGTATGGCTGTTCGTAGCGCGCAGGCACGTGCCCGACACGTCGGCGGTGCGGCGGCCCTAAGGGCGTCGATTCTCCCTGACTGTCGTGAGGCCTTGGGGCCGACGGTCGCGTGGCCTAATCAAAAACGGCAAAAATCCGGCAAAAACTCAACACTGACTTGACGTTGGCCGATCCGTTTCAGACAAATAGTCGCAGACCGGATTCCGGCTATTGGCCAACCGGTCTTCATCGCAGCGCCCGGGGAGGGGTTCTACCGGGCTCACAATCAGGGAAGATCGGCATAATGACCATGCTTTACGTCGTCATTGCCTGCGGCCTGCTTTCTGTCCTTTACGCCATCTGGGCGACACAGTCGGTTCTTGCAGCCGACCAGGGCAATGCACGCATGCAGGAAATATCAGCCGCCATCCGGGAGGGGGCACAGGCTTATCTTGCGCGTCAGTATACGACCATCGCCATCGTCGGCGTGGTGGTCCTCCTTCTGGCCTGGTGGCTTTTATCGGCGACCGCAGCAATCGGTTTCCTCATCGGCGCAGTGCTTTCGGGCCTTGCCGGCTTCATCGGCATGCACGTGTCGGTGCGGGCCAATGTGCGCACGGCGCAGGCGGCCTCCAACAGCCTTGCCGCCGGCCTCGACATCGCCTTCAAGTCGGGCGCCATCACCGGCATGCTGGTGGCGGGCCTCGCGCTGCTCGGCGTGTCGGTTTATTACTGGGTACTCATCGGCCCGATGGGTCTGGCGCCGGATGACCGCACGGTCATCGACGCGCTCGTCTCGCTCGGCTTCGGCGCATCGCTGATCTCGATCTTCGCGCGTCTCGGCGGCGGCATCTTCACAAAGGGCGCAGATGTCGGCGGCGATCTCGTCGGCAAGGTCGAAGCCGGTATCCCGGAAGACGACCCACGCAACCCGGCGACCATTGCAGACAACGTCGGCGACAATGTCGGCGACTGCGCCGGCATGGCAGCCGACCTGTTCGAGACCTATGCGGTGACTGTCGTCGCCACCATGGTTCTGGCGGCTATCTTCTTCGGCGGCACTGCCGTTCTCGGCAGTGTCATGCTGTATCCGCTGGCAATCTGCGGCGCCTGCATCATCACCTCGATCATCGGCACCTTCTTCGTCAAGCTCGGCTCCAACGGCTCGATCATGGGCGCGCTTTACAAAGGGCTGATCGTCACCGGCCTGCTCTCCATCATCGGCCTGGGTGCTGCAACGTCGCTCACCGTCGGCTGGGGCGAGATTGGAACCGGCGGCGGCGTCACCGTCACCGGGCAGAACCTGTTCGTCTGCGGCCTTGTCGGCCTTCTGGTGACCGGCCTCATCGTCGTCATCACCGAATACTACACCGGCACCAACAAGCGCCCGGTCAATTCCATCGCCCAGGCGTCGGTGACCGGCCACGGCACCAACGTCATCCAGGGCCTGGCGGTTTCGCTTGAATCGACCGCACTTCCGGCTATCGTCATCGTCGGCGGCATCATTTCGACCTACCAGCTCGGCGGCCTGTTCGGCACGGCGATCGCGGTAACCACGATGCTCGGCCTTGCCGGCATGATCGTTGCACTCGACGCCTTCGGCCCGGTCACCGACAATGCCGGTGGCATCGCTGAAATGGCCGGCCTGCCCAAGGAGGTTCGTCACTCCACCGACGCGCTCGACGCGGTCGGCAACACCACCAAGGCCGTCACCAAGGGCTATGCCATCGGTTCTGCCGGCCTCGGTGCGCTGGTGCTGTTTGCGGCCTATTCGAACGACCTGAAGTTCTTTGCCGCCAATGGCGACAAATACCCTTACTTCCAGGGCATGGGCGAAGTATCCTTCGACCTCTCCAACCCTTACGTCGTCGCCGGCCTCATCTTCGGCGGCCTGATTCCCTATCTCTTCGGCGGCATCGCCATGACGGCGGTCGGCCGTGCGGCGGGAGCAATCGTGGAAGAGGTTCGCCGTCAGTTCCGCGAGGATCCGGGCATCATGAAAGGCACTTCCAAGCCCGATTATGCCCGCGCCGTCGATCTTCTGACCAAGGCGGCGATCAAGGAGATGATCATCCCGTCCCTGCTGCCGGTGCTGGCGCCGCTCGTCGTCTATTTCGGCGTGCTGCTCATCTCCGGATCGAAGGCCTCGGCGTTCGCCGCACTCGGCGCTTCGCTGCTCGGCGTCATCGTCAACGGCCTGTTCGTCGCCATCTCGATGACCTCGGGCGGTGGCGCATGGGACAATGCCAAGAAGTCGTTCGAAGACGGTTTCACCGACAAGGATGGCGTCAAGCATCTCAAGGGTTCCGAAGCGCACAAGGCTTCGGTTACGGGCGACACGGTCGGCGATCCCTACAAGGATACCGCGGGTCCGGCCGTCAACCCGGCGATCAAGATCACCAACATCGTTGCGCTGCTGCTGCTGGCAGTGCTGGCGCACTGAACCGGCCTAACGGCCAGTTCGAATCGAAAAAACCCGCGGGAGCGATCCCGCGGGTTTTTGATCGGGTAATGGAA
Organism: Mesorhizobium sp. CCNWLY176; assembly: GCF_037153935.1. NCBI lineage: Bacteria > Pseudomonadati > Pseudomonadota > Alphaproteobacteria > Hyphomicrobiales > Phyllobacteriaceae > Mesorhizobium > Mesorhizobium sp. CCNWLY176. The sequence continues at coordinate 28,468 of NZ_JBBBDZ010000011.1, read as the reverse complement.
GTGGCAGTGCTTACTGCGTCGTTCCGATCGGCAGGGTCGGCTTGCCGCCGGCACCGGAGATGAGCTGGCCGATGAAGTTCTGGTCTTTGCCGCCGGTCGGCGTGGTGCGCGCGATGAAGTCGAAGACCTTGCCGTCCTGCTTGCCGTAGTTGGCGATTTGCGTGACGCGGCCGTCAGGGCCGAAATAGACGGCCAGAACGCGCTGGTCGACCAGCGTCGGGTTCAGGAAGGCGACCGAGCGCCGGCGCGTCTGCGAAATGTAGTAGAACACCTCGTTGTCGAAGGTCGCGGTGGTCGACGGGCTGCCGAGCGCGAGGATAACCTGTTCACGGCTGGAGCCGACCGGCACGAGATCGATCTGCTGCTGGTCGATGACATAGCCCTGCGTCAGGGTCTCGCCCGGCGTCAGGCCGCCCAGAACCTTTGATGAGTTGCAGCCGGAAAGCCCCACCGCGGCAAGCATGCAAGCCGCTCCGACGGCGGCAGGCGAATAAATGGTCTTGAAATTCAGCGAGCCCAACAACAACTCCTTCAAATCGATCTTGGCAATATGTCTTGCCGCCCCCACCTTGCACGGAGCCGCAAAACCGGTAAACCAGCTTGCGCGCCGATGCAACAACGCCACCCCGCGAAACGGTTCCCCGAGGAGACCCGCCCGTCATGTTCAAACGCCTTTTCGGCCGCGAACGCAGCAATCGTACGATAACGGACGCGCTCTACGCCGAAATCGTGGCGGCGGCGCGGCAACCGGTATTTTATTCTGATTGGGATGCACCCGACACGCCGCTTGGCCGTTTCGAGATGCTTTCCCTGCACATGTTCCTGTTTCAGCAGCGCCTGCATGGCGAGGCCGGAGCGGCACGCGAGGTCGCGCAGATCCTGACCGACGATTTCTTTGCCGAAGTCGAACACTCCCTGCGTGATCTCGGAATAGGCGACATGGGCGTGCCGAAGCGGATGAAGAAGCTCGGCCGCATGTTTTATGGGCGCACCGCCGCTTATGCCGACGCGCTTGAACGCGGCGACAGGGAAGCGCTTACCGCAGCACTGGCCCGAAACATCAGGCCCGACAGCGAGGCCTGGCCGCAGGCAGACGCCCTTGCGGCCTATGTGATAGAGGCGGACAATATGCTGCGCGAGCAGGGATCGGAAACGATCCTTTCGGGGGCGATCCGCTTTCCGGTCGCGGGTGCCGCCTGATGAAACAGGGAAAGGAGACCGTCATGAAACATGAAATGCCAGTAAGCCCGGTTTCCTTCGTGGCCACCGTCGCACGGCTGCCCCAGAAGGGCCTGCCGGTAGTGATCGAGGCGGATGAGAAGCAGCGTGCGGCTCTTGCCGAAGAGCACGGGCTGGAAACGGTCGAACGCTACCGCGCCGAGTTGCTGATCACCGCCTGGAAGCGCAACGGCATCAAGGTTTCGGGAACCGTCGAGGCCGATATCGTGCAGGCTTGCGTGGTCACGCTGGAGCCGATCGAGACGCATGTCAGTGAAGAGGTTTCCGGGCTTTTCCTGCCGGAAGACTCGAAACTCGCACGGCACGGTTTCGGCGAGGGCGGTGAGATCATGCTTGATGCGGATGGTCCTGACAGCCCGGAACTCTTTTCCGGCGAGACCATAGATGTCGGCGCGCTCGCCGAAGAATTTTTTGGCCTTGCGATCGATCCGTATCCGCGCAAGAAGGGCGCTGAATTACGCCAGCCAAGCCATAACTTAGCCGAAGAGCCGGTCGAGAACGAATTGCAACGAAAGCTCCGCGCGCTGACACAAAAACGCTGAATGGCGGGCGTTTCGCACGAAATGTCGGTTGTGCGGCGGCTTAAAACCGCTATTTTCGCGAAGCCTTAACCAAGGCCCGCCGTTCGACAAACGTGAGATGAATACCGCGTGATCAGAATTTCCATCGACGCCATGGGCGGCGACCACGGGCCGGGAGTCCTTATTCCCGCACTTCTGACGGTCGCCCAGCGCCGTACCGACGTGCGCTTCCTGGTCTATGGGCGTGAGGATGCCGTACGTCCCGAACTCAATAAATATCCGAAGCTGGCGGCCATTACCGAATTCTTCCACTGCGACATCGCGGTGAGGATGGATGACAAGCCGAGCCAGGCGCTGCGCCATGGCCGCTGGAAATCGTCCATGTGGAAGGCGATCGAGGCCGTCAAGAACGGTGAGGCGGAAGCCTGCATTTCGGCCGGCAACACCGGCGCGCTGATGGCCATGTCGAAATTCTGCCTGCGCACCATGGCAACCATCGACCGCCCGGCGATCGCCGCCATCTGGCCGACGGCACGCGGCGAAAGCGTGGTTCTGGACGTAGGCGCGACAATCGGCGCGGACGCCCACCAACTGGTCGATTTCGCCATTCTCGGCACCGGCATGGCGCGTGCGTTGTTTGGTATGGAGCGCCCGACCGTCGGCCTGCTCAATGTAGGCGTCGAGGAGATCAAGGGCCAGGAAGAGGTCAAGGAAGCCGGACGCCTGCTGCGTGAAGCCGGCAAGATGGCGATGGATTATCATGGCTTCGTCGAGGGCGACGATATCGGCAAGGGCACCGTCGATGTGGTCGTCACCGAAGGCTTTGCCGGCAACATCGCGCTGAAGACGGCCGAAGGCACGGCGCGCCAGATCGGCGGCTACCTGCGCGCCGCGATGAGCAGGACGCTGATGGCCAAGATCGGCTACCTCTTCGCCAAGGGTGCGTTCGACACGCTGCGCGAGAAGATGGATGTGCGCCGCGCCAATGGCGGCGTCTTCCTCGGCCTCAACGGCATTGTGGTAAAAAGTCACGGCGGCGCCGATGCGGAAGGTTTCGCAGCGGCAATCGAACTCGGCTATGACATGGTCAGGAACGGGCTTCTCGACCGTATAGAGGCCGATCTCGATCTTTTCCACGCCCGCCACCCGCAGGCCACGAGATCGTCGGAACTCGCGGACGAGAATTAGGAACAGGATATTCTATGATCAGATCGACTGTGCGTGGCATCGGGTCTGCGCTGCCGCGCCGCATCATGAAAAATGCCGACTTCGAAGGCATGGTCGAGACCTCCGACGAGTGGATCGCCCAGCGCACCGGCATTCGCCAGCGCCACATTGCGGCGGACGACGAGACGACGGCATCGCTGGGCGAGGCAGCCGCGCGCGCAGCCCTCGACAATGCCGGCCTGACGCCGGCCGATATCGACCTGATCGTGCTCGCCACCTCGACGCCCAACAACACCTTCCCGGCGACCGCCGTCGAAATCCAGAACCGCCTCGGCATGCATCATGGCTTCGCCTTCGACATGCAGGCGGTGTGCTCCGGGTTCGTCTACGCGATCACGACGGCTGACCTCTATATTCGCGGCGGGCTCGCCAAGCGCGTTCTCGTCATCGGCGCCGAAACGTTTTCGCGCATTCTCGACTGGAACGACCGTTCGACCTGCGTGCTTTTCGGCGACGGCGCCGGCGCGCTGGTGATTGAGGCGGCGGAAGGCGAGGGCACGATCGCCGATCGCGGCATCCTGGCGGCGAGCCTCCGTTCGGACGGCGCCCACAAGGACAAGCTCTATGTCGACGGCGGCCCATCGACCACCGGAACGGTCGGCATGCTGCGCATGGAAGGCCGCGAAGTGTTCAAACATGCTGTCGGCATGATAACTGACGTGATCGAGGCGACTTATTCTGAAGCCGGCATCACCTCCGACGATCTCGACTGGTTCGTGCCGCATCAGGCCAACAAGCGCATCATCGACGCATCCGCCAAGAAACTCGGCATTGCCGAGGAAAAGGTCGTCGTGACGGTCAATCTGCACGGCAATACGTCCGCAGCGTCCGTTCCGCTGGCGCTTTCGGTGGCAGTTGCCGACGGACGCATCAAAAAAGGCGACCTCGTGCTGCTCGAGGCCATGGGCGGCGGTTTCACCTGGGGCGCGGTGCTTTTGCGCTGGTAGCAGGGGTTTACGGCTGCAATCAGCGGTCGATTTGCCGGGGAATCTTAGACCGGCTCGCATTGCCGCGACGCAGCATGAATCAGATTCGTCTGTTTCGGAAAAGTCAAAGCATTCAGGGCCTTGACCTAGACGGGTCAATTTTCTAACGTCTCGGCGTTAGTAACGAAATCTGTTGTTTGAGGATGGTTGACGGTCGCATGGGGGGAAAAACGCTTACGCGCGCCGATCTAGCCGAAGCCGTCTATCGCAAGGTAGGGCTTTCCCGAACCGAATCCGCCGAACTTGTCGAAGCCGTTCTTGACGAAATCTGCGAAGCGATCGTGCGTGGCGAGACGGTAAAGCTGTCGTCCTTCGCGACATTCCATGTTCGCGACAAAAATGAGCGCATCGGCCGCAATCCCAAGACAGGCGAGGAAGTACCGATCCTGCCGCGCCGCGTCATGACCTTCAAGGCGTCCAACGTCCTGAAAAGCCGCATCCTGCGCACCCATCAGAACAGCAAGGACAAGGCCGCAAAGTAATTTTGCCGGCGCCTTTAGCCTTGTCTCTGTGATCGATCATCCTGATTACGGTTGACAAACCTCGGTCTGATTCAGGCCGGGCTTGAATGTTAGCGCGCAAAGCGCTGAAATAGTGTACGAATCGGTTTCCGGGCGTGATCCTGAGTGGCGGGACCGAAGTCGGAAAGGATTGCGCTCGAACTGTTGGAAAGAGCCGCGTTGCGAAATCCTCGCGACGGACAGGCGTTCCGAGCGAGAGTTGCGCCCCATGGACAAGAGCCCCGACGCCTTCCGTACCATCAGCGAGGTCGCTGAAGACCTCGATCTCCCCCAGCATGTCCTGCGTTTCTGGGAAACGCGCTTCAACCAGATCAAGCCGATGAAGCGTGGCGGCGGCCGCCGCTACTACCGCCCTCAGGATGTCGAACTGATCAAGGGCATCCGCCACATGCTCTACGATCAGGGATACACCATCAAGGGCGTGCAGAAGCTGCTGCGCGAGAACGGCAACCAGTTTTTGGTCGCCATCGGCAATGGCGACGTTGCCGCGGTCGAGGCCATTTCCCAGCGCAAGCAGGCCGAGGCAGCACCCATGACCGCCGGCGCTCAACCACGTACCGACGACGAGATGCTGGTCGGCGAGCCCAAGGCCAAGCCGAACCGTCGTTTCTTCGGACTAGGCAAGGCTGACGACGAAGGCCCGGTGCAGCCCGACAGCGGAAAACTGTCCCGTGACAACCGCGCGCTGCTCCAGGAGGCGCTGTTTGATCTCCTCGAATGCAAGCGGCTGCTCGACCAGGTGCGTTGAATTCGCCATAGCTCGCCTGCGGTGGCACAACGGAAATCTGCCTGCTGTGACGGCGTTTTTTCCGTCGTCGGCTTTCGCTCGGCGATGAAACCGCTACGCTGCGGCCATGACAAAAGTCGGCAAGATCATCGAGTTATGGCGATATCCGGTCAGTTCACTGCGTGGTGAGCGGCTGGAGGAAGTGGCTCTGGATGCGCATGGGATTGCCGGAGATCGGCACTGGGGCCTCTTCGATGTCGAAGCCGGTAAGGTAGCTGCTCCGGAAAAGGAAAAACGCTGGCGCGTCGCGCCGGAAATGCAGTCGCGTCTGGTGGACGACACTGTCGAGGTGCTGGCCGGCGACGGCGTATGGCGGGCCGTCGGCTCGCCGGAAGCGGCGTCGGCGGCAACGGACGTTCTCGGATTTCCGGTGGAATTCCGGCGCTACGAAGACCCATTCCCGAAAGGCGAGACTGCTGCATCTGCGCCGCGATACGATCGCGCCCACCTGCATGTGCTGACGACCGCTTCGCTGGCAAGATTGGCGTCGCTGGCGCCTGCCGACGTTCAGGTGGATGTCCGGCGGTTTCGCGCCAATATGGTGATCGAGACCGAGCCCGAACTCGAAGGCTTCATCGAGAAGGAGTGGCTGAACCGCAGCCTTGCTATCGGTTCAGCCAGGGCAATCGTTGTCGAACCTTGCGAGCGTTGCAGTTTCGTCGCGCTGGCGCAGGGTGGCTTGCCCTTCGCGCCGCCGGTGCTCCACACCATCGCCCGTCATGGCGGTGGCGGCTTCGGCATACAGGTCAACGTGACGACACCCGGCGCCCTGCGCGTCGGAGATGAAGTCGTTCTCGCCTGATCGTTCCGGTTGGGGATGGCGCTAGCCGCGGTCTTCTTTCCTGCCGCTGTCGGTGACGTCGGCTTCGGGGCGGTCGCTGCCTTGTGCTATCTCCTCGTGCCATCTGCCGTCGGCGTCCTGATAGGAAATGCCTTCGGTCTTGCCGGCCAGCTGCTGCTCGGAGGCCGCTGCCTTGGCCGCGTTCAAAGCCTCATCGTGGGATCGAAAGGTTTCCGAAAACACGTCGCCGAGTTTGTAGGCCCAGCCGCCGTCATGCTCCACGATCTGATAAGTCACTTTTGTCATCGTCATGCTCCTGTCTGAGCGGATGAACGAATGCGGCTGTCTGTTGTTCCCGACCGAACACGCGGGCTGCGGATAAACAAAACATATCCGCGCCGAGACACGCGGCAAACCCCCGATATTGGCACTGCACGCCCGCTTCACTGTGAAGCGAGCGCTTTTGATCGTCGGCTAGACGCTGCTGCGTCCGGCCAGCGTATGATAGAGCCAAAGCACAACGACAGCGCCGATAACCGAGACGATGAGGCTGTAGATGTTGAGCCCCGTCACGCCGGCGGCGCCAAAGAAGTTGAAGATAACACCGCCCACAACCGCGCCGACAATGCCGAGGACGATGTCCATCAGCATGCCTTGTCCGCTTTTGTTGACGATTTTGCTGCCCAGGAAGCCCGCAATGAGGCCGAGAATGATCCAAGCGATGACCGACATACAGAATTCTCCTCCAACGTCAGACGACCGAGAGTTCCACAGGAACGAAATAAACACAACTGCTCGGTTGTGGGCTTGAAAAGCCGCCGCACAGTGCCACTATTGTAGGTGCGGGGGCGACAATCCTGGCACATGGAGGCCAATATGGGACTTTTCGACGACGCCGTACCTGGCGGCAATATCGCTAAACCCTTGGTTATTGCGCTCGGCGCGCTCTTGGTCGGCAAGATGCTGAGCGGCAAAAGCAGCCAGCCAGCAGCACCGCAGGCTCCGCAGGAGCCGGAGCCTGCAGACACCACTGCAGAAGCTGATGGCGGTCTTCTCGGCGGCCTTGGCGGGCTGCTCGACAAGCTGAAGGAGGCCGGCCACGGCACCGCTGCCGATTCCTGGGTCGGAACCGGCGAGAACAAGCCGATTGCGGCAAACGATCTCGGCAAGGCGCTCGGCGCGCAGACGATCAAGATGATTGCCGAGAGAACCGGCATCAGCGAACAGGAGCTGCTCAAACAACTGTCGACGGCGCTGCCGGGCCTCGTCGACAAGCTGACGCCTGGCGGGCAGGTTCCAAGCCAGGAACAGGTCGCTTCGGCCTGGCGGAAATAGGCCGAAGAGCTTTTCACCGGCAAATTGAATGCTTGATCCTGCTTCGGCATCCCCGGAGCAGGATTCTTTGTCTCTGTCGCCCGGCGAATATGTCGCCGAGGATTTTGCTGATGATTTACTGGGGAAATTTCAAGGGAAGATTGGTCGGAGTGGCCGGATTCGAACCGACGACCCCTTGACCCCCAGGAAAATGGGCATAATGCGATTTAGCTAAATAGGTCAAATGCTAAGCGCCTTTCCGTTTGGTGTTTCGGGAGTTTTTTCGGGACTTGGTGCTTTTCTTTTGCAACGCCTCCAAGTCAGCTGCCACTTCCTCGTCAAGCACATGGGCGTAGCGGCTCGTGGTTTTGATGTCAGCGTGTGACAACGCCTTTTGAACTTTTTTCAGATTGCCCGTGGCGCGCAGGAGCTTCGTCGCGAGATCGTGTCGGAAATCGTGGAATCTGAAGTCTGTGACACCGGCCGTCTTGCGTATACGTTTCCATTGAGATTTTAGACCGCTGTAGGTCACCGGGTAGCGCTGCCCGCGAATGCGCGCATCTCCGTCACCTTTGTACCCCGCGTCCGCCTTCCGCGCTCGCTTGGCCTCATACGTGAATACCCACTCCGGATGATGCCTGCGCAACGGCAGCAGCATAGCCCGCACGGTCGAAGTGATCGCGGTTTTGACGGTGCGCCCGCCTTTGCCTACGGTGACTATCCATCCAGTTTCCCAATCTACCTCGGTCCACCGGAGCAAGCATTCATCGAGCCGCAGTCCGGTCGCCCGCGCAAACTCGAATATGGGAGTGTAATCGTTCCGGGTCGCCAATCGCAGCGCTGCGCTCTCCCCACCATGCAATTCACGAACTCGCTCGTTGGGTTCGGCAAGGAAATGGTCACGCCAATTCGGTTCGACGGGAAACGTGTGTCGCCAAGTGCGCTTTGCTCGAGTGAATATCTTCTTCAGCACAAGCGTGGTCGAACGATTGACCGTGGCTGCTGAAACGAGGCGCATGGGCTTGCCATCCTTCGTCTCTGCGCGTCCCCATGCCGTTTGCGATCGGCGCCATTGAACCAACCTAGCCACCTCGTCGTCGTTGATATCAACGAGGAGCTTGGTAGGCCCGAAATAGTCAACCAGCCGCCCTAGGTCGGTCCAGGTGGTTTCGGCATTCGCGTGGTGTTCGCCCACTTCGCGCCAATAGCGAGCCGTCGCGTTATCGATGGTAAGCGGCCCACCGCCTGCCGCCTTGGCAGCCCTGACGGCTGTTTTCGCCTTTTCTCGATGGTCCCGCTCTACGACACGCGCGTCTCGCTCGTTCTTGCAGCCCGTAGTGCCGTAAAACCGCTGGCGGCCGACTTGGAAATCAAATTGATAGAATGGGCTGTTTTTGGGTTTATAGACGGACAATCACGTGTCCTCCTTCTGGCGATGAACTCCTCAATGTCGCGCGGCACGAAACCCAAACGTGGCCGTTTTGTACCGCATCCAATGGGGACATATGCAAGGTCACCATTGCGTACGTGGATCAGCAAGGTCTTTGTGGTGATGCCGAGCGCCGCCGCGGTTTGCTTGGCGGTCCAAAGCAGCACGGCAGGCGTATTATCATTATCTGCGGTGCGCATTCGGGTTCCTCCTCGGTGCGCATGAAAAGCGCCACCGCCCAAGAGGCGATGACGCTGTAGTCGTTCGGCGGGACCCGGATAGAAGATTATATGGTTTTGACCCGATTTTCTCCAGTCGGAGCGAAAAAGCCTCCGCCATCTCCATCATTGACTGTGTCGTCGAAATCCAACAACCTTCCGTTGCGGTGAACCGTCTGGCAACCGTAGGCCGGTGTGACGAAGAATAAACCCTCGTTGTGCCGGCCGTCGTCACCGACCCAGGCCAAGCACCAGGATTGACATCAGCACCTGTAACCCGCTTTGCGCCGGACGGAACCGATCGCGCGATGCGAGTTCTGCAAGACGAGCGGATTGCGGGGAGGCGAGCGCCGTTCCACGTCTATTATCGCACAAGGCGTGGTCGACTGATGGTCGACGCTGCTTATCGCCGCTCGGAAGAAGGCGCCATCGCCTCCATTCAAAAATCCGTCAAAAACGCAACTATCGTTGGTGTCGTGCGGACCATCCCGGGTATTGGGGGCCTGAAGGTCCCAGATAACCTGCCGGATTAATCAAAGCCCGCTCCTTGCAGGCAAAGGTGGACGCGGCAGCAATTGCCTGAGAACCCCGCCCGGCAAGCCGAACGGTCGCCACCGCGCCCGCGCGGGCAATAGGGCATGTAACATCACAATGACAATGACGAATTGTTTGCGTTGGAAACGCCTCTATAGATGTTGACCATCTGGTCAAAATCCGGAACTATGCTGGCGCGCGGCAGCCTGGGGGCAGCCGCAAGGCTGACGCTCTGGAGACTTGGGGGTCGAAAGCGCGTCAGCCATCTGCCCTAAGTCTGGGAACGCAAAAACCCCTCGCTAGGCTAGGCTTTCTGGCGGTGTAGGACTGTCAGGCGGCATCTTCCATTAACTGGTCGATGAACGGCGCCAGAACCGCAGCGCTAATGCTCTCCGATGATGTCGGCAGCAGCGCAAGGATACGCTCCCGAACAACGAAGATCGCATCAGTTAAACGGTTCATAGCCTCATCCGGCATGGGGGCCATGGACTTCGTCAGGTTTTCTAGCTCGGTGTGAGTGGTGATAAGGTGTTCGATGTTGCTTGGCTTGTTGTTAACCGTAATCGCGCTCATCAGATGCTCCTCGTTGCGTTAATGTTCAATATTGGGCATAGTGCACAACATTGACAACTAAGTCAACACAGTGCGCAACGTTGGGCTTCATGACAATTACATCATCGCAGTGCAGGGCCGCCCGAGCGCTTGTAGAAATGGATCAAGCAGTGTTGGCGAAGGCAGCCAACGTGTCGAGAAACACGATCGTTGACTTTGAGAAGGGGCGCCGAACGCCTGGCGCCAACAATCTTGCAGCCATCCGCGCTGCCCTGGAGGCGGCCGGCGTCTCCTTCTTAGCAGACGGTGAGGCGACATCAGGTGGCCCCGGCGTGCGCCTTCGTTAGAGTAATGCGAAGGCATATGCCCGAAAGCATGCTTCGCGTACGAAAACATGCAAATTAGCATTTAAAATCAATATTTTGGGATGTTGATTTTGAGTTGCAATCTGTCGCGCACAGGGCGTAATTGTGCCGCATAGGCATATTCTGGGACGCTTAGAGCACAAGGACCATGACCCTCGGCAAAATCTACACCTTGACAGAAGTTGCCGAGCACCTGCGGATCACCAATCGCGCCCTGGCGAAGACCGCCAAGCGCCACGGCTTATGCATGATCAATGGCCGCGAGATGCTTTTTTCCGAGGAGGATGTAGAGGGCATCAAACAGGCCATGAGGGCGACCCCGACCGAGCCTCCCCGACACAAGGTCACGCCTTCGCTGTCCGATTATCAGCTACACAAAAGCCTCGTAAATCTGACTCGCAAGAAGGGATCGAAGTTGCGAAAAATCGCGCTTGAGCAATCGCAACGACCATCGGCAAGGAAGCATCTCAAGGAAGAGTTCGGCGAATGACGAACGAGCCTAAAACCATCACCAATGCCGCATTGGATAAGCTGCCGCTGTTTGCCACGGATAATCAGGTTGCTGTTGCGATCGTCGGTAAGGAGCGAGCAAAACACTGGATAGTGGCAATTTTGCCTGTGCTTGAGCGAAAGGGTTTTCCAGGCAAGGATCCGGCGCACGGCGGAAGGCCGGTTCCGCTGGTCCGAAAATTCTATGATGCCTATTTCGGCATAACCGCAGGAATCTCGATGGCCAAGCCAGATGGGGAGGAAAGAGAATGGGTACCGAAGAGAGCGCGGAAGGCCGCGCCAGCCGACTAACCACCCCCTGACATAGGCGAGGCATGCGGCTGTTCATAGTCCGCCGGCCTGTCATTGAGGATGTTCATCGTCCGCCGCATTTGGCGGTGCAGGTCATCGATCGCGTCCCAATAGACGGCGAAGGGTGTCATCGACAATTGCGCGTTGTTTAGCGCCAGGCGAAGAGGGCCGATTTGCAGGTCAATTTTCTAGAGGTGATAGGAAATCTTATCGCGGTGCTTGCGGCGGGGCATTCTCTCCTTGTCCTGAACTAGAACAAAAATAGGAACAAATGCCTTTGGCAATCAAGGTCGATTGGAAGCCGGCTCCAAAGCCAGTTCACTTACGTCTAGAAAACGGCCACCGGATTTGAGTTCAGCTTTGCTAAAGTGGCTTATGCATTGTCATACCGTTTGCACCAAACAAACGACTATAAAATTCAACTGCATATCGATCAGTCATCCCAGCAATAAAATCGCATATTGTTCTACACCTATTCAATTCGTCGCCATTCTTATAAACGTCCCGAAAATCTTTTGGCAGCAACCTGTCCCCACCCTTTTCATTTATGGCTCCGTATATCTTTTGTATTATGTCTTTCCCTCTGTATTCAACAACTTGTAGCGCCGGTGCTCTTATGACCGCCTCGTAGGTGATATTTTTCAGAACTTCCACAGTTACAAATGTTTTCAGGTCCAATCGCACATTGTGCAACTGAGGATAAGTCAAATTCGGCTGGACTTCGAGACCTTGTATGAATGCCTGCACAAGATTCGACGTAAAAGCCGTTCTAGAGTAACCATCGTCTGCGTACAGTCTTGATCTTTGCTGTGCTTCAACCGAAAAATACATTTTCTTATATTCGTTTGAGGCTTTCCGATTCTTCAATATCTGGATTTGCTCCGTCCCAAACGTGAATAGATCGGAAAAGACGTCATGCAATATCTCGTGAACGTCTTTCGCACTAATGCGTGTTGAAACATCTGGATATTGCTTACCCAAGCGCTTGTTAATAGTGCTGACTACTTTATCGTATATTGCGGAATCCAGAGAAAACAAATCGAGAGGGCTTAGAAAGCCACTTTTAAATACATCTTCAAGATCGTAGGTTGAATATGCAATATCATCAGCAATATCCATTATTGAACATTCAACGGTCTTAAATTTACCGGAGAAGCTCTTTTCTAATACTTTTTCTTTAATTTCCTCTACCAATTTTTGATCGGCTTCGTAGTAACCTTTTACCACTTCATTTTGTTTGTCCAAGGGTCTGTCGGCCGACCGAATTGGTATTATTGAGTCATACTTCAATATGGAAGCTAGGGATCGATAAGTAAGGTTTAGTCCGCACCTTTGATCCTTCTCATCGATGAAGGGACGCAGATCTTGGGGGGCTGTTAGCGTTACCTTTTTCTCAAGGCGTGACAGAATGCGCAAAGTTTGGGCGTTGCCTTCGAATCCGCCACTATGTTCACGCATGCACTCATCAAGCGCTTCCTCGCCGTTATGGCCGAAAGGCGGATGCCCAAGATCGTGTGCCAAGCCTGCGAATTCCACGAGATCCGGAGCTAGCTTTTGAGCTGGGTCCGCAAATAGCTCATGTGTGGCGTTCAGCCTTATCGCAATAGACTTTGCGATCTGGGCAACCTCTAGCGAATGCGTCAGCCTATTTCTGAAGAAATCACCTTCGTGGCCTGGGAAGACTTGAGTCTTCCCCTGCAGCCTGCGAAAGCCAGAGCTATGTATGAGACGAGCATAGTCTCGGCGCCATTCGTCTCGATACTCTTCCGAATTTGGGGTATTAAGTACGCGTCCGCAATCGGACTCAGAATACAACGGACGCATAACCCCCCAAGCGCGCTATTTTAGTTTATCGATGAACCTACCGTTAGCGGACGAACGTTCTTTCAGCAATGTCCAACTTCCACTTGGGCTTTCTACAGCCGTCTGTAGCGTGCGAAGTTCTCGAACCACGGTCTTGTAAACGGGATTCTTGTCGGTAGCAGCCGCAGTTGCGGCTTTTCTTCCGGACACCACAGTCATGGACTTTGCCATTACCATATCTCCCCTTAATGCCACGAAATGCTACTGCATTGGGTTTTGCAAAGACAGCGCATTCGTCAAAGGCACAGTTTCATATCGCACGATTGCGAATTGGTTAAGCCTTGTATCCTCTCGCGAGGGTCAGAATCAACGGACTTAGCTCGTACAGGTTCCGACATATGCCAAAGCAAATCAACGCTTCGTCGTCGCAATGATCATGTTGGCACGATTATCGTGTTTCATTGATTTAACGCGCGCTTTATTCTTCCTCAAGCGCTGCATCCAGGCGCAACGCGCCTACCCTCGACTTCCTCTCCGCCCCATGCCAACATTCCTGGGGGATGGGGAAAAATCAAATGAAGCGAATTATCGTTGCTGCTGCCGCGTGCATGCTTGCTGCAGGGTGCGCCAAGGCGCCAAGTTCGATCGCTGCCGCAAACGTGTCGGTGACTGGCTATCAAGCTTGGTCATGCGACCAGTTGGCCAATGAAAATGCCAAGATCAGTACATCGCTCGATTCACTTTCCGCAACACAATCGCAGGCGGCAACCGGTGATGCGTTCGGCGTATTCCTTGTTGGCCTGCCCGTCGCAAGCATGACGGGTGGCGACCGCGAGGGAGAAATCGCCAGGATCAAGGGCGAAAAGGCCGCGATTTACCAGGTGCAAACCTCTAAAAAGTGCATTGGATAGGCCACCCGCGCTATAGCGCGGGTGGCCTAGTTTTGTATGACTACGCCACAGGTCCGAGAACCTGCAGAGTCGGCGGTGACGTACTATCGTCCACCGCGCAGATAACTCCGCCACGGCGGGGGATGACGTAGTTTGCCACATTAGGGCACCAGAACGCGCCCGATGCGTGCGTAAGCGTTACGGTGTCCAAGGCACCCGTCCCGGTGTTCTGGATGACAATGATGGGTGTTGCCACGCCCATCCCGGACAGGGTTACGCTAGTAACGGTAATGCCGCCCGTGCCGTTCAGCTTGATTAGAGACTGATCGACCATCAGAACTCCTGAGGCCAGGGTCTTCGTTGCGTGAGGGCGAGCACCCAATACAATGGGGGCGGCCAAACGTGCGAAATTATCCGAACCTATGGAGCGAGGCGCGTACTTCTGCGTCATGTCAACGCCAGCTTCAGTAATTCGGAAATCCTGCGTACACGACGCAAACGTATTGCTGTCACCGATCTGGATCGTGGAGTTTGCGCTGCTGTCGGAAAGCGGCACAAACACGCCACGCGAAGCCGTGACCATGGCATCCGTAGTGAGTCGGATCTGGTTCCCATCGACCAGGTTTCCGATAGTACGCATATCTGTTGAATGCTCACCGATCTGGACGCCAACTAGATTTGCCGTGCCGTCCGCTATTCTCGGGTGAACGTTGCGAATGCTGTTGTTCTTGACGGAGCAGTACCGCGCCGAGCCGGACGAGTTGCCGAGAAGAACGCCGCCTGTTTGGAATTGCGTGATCTTGTTATTTTCGACCGTTAGGTCTTCCACGTACTCGAAAAGTCCAGTCGAAAGATCGCGATACCAGCCAGTAAACAGAACACCCCAGCCGTTGCCGCCGCCACGCTCGGCACGCCACACCGTGGCCTCAGTGTACCATTCGGGAGCGTTATCCGCCAACGTAACCACGTCGCCCGCGACGCTGCTCACCTTGGAAATGAATGGGTCTTGATGCGTTAGCTTCGGCACGATGACAACAAAGTCACCGCTAACGAATTTAGCGCCTTCGCCCGTTTTCAGCGTCAAAGTCGGGCTTGACCGATTGATGGTTCCCGTTCCGCTCTTCTCGCTGTCGATGATGATTCCGGCACCGAAGCATGAATTGTCAGAAACGGTTCCGCGCTTGCAGCCGTAGGTGCCATAGATGTTGGAAGCACCAGAGCAGCGAACAGTGTTTTCGGTAACTGAGAAATCCACGGTCGCGGTATCTGGTCCAATTGACCAACTTGCAGCGTCCGTAGCGCGCAGGGAGGCAGGTACGATCATAAGGGCACGGGCTGTAGCAGCCGTATCGCTAGTTACGTTGATGACCTCCATCACAGCGATCTCGGTAGACGGCGTTCCCACCAGCGTGACAAGCTGGCCGATAAGATCGGTGTCGAATGTCCCGGCCGTGACGGCCGATAGGGCCATGACTTGACCCGTGCCGTAACCGCCGCCCGTCTCGGTCGCTTTGATAACCTCGCTCTTGGTCAGATCGACCGAGCCGACGAAGATGCCACCAGTCAAAGCGCCGAAAACATTGTTGCCGCGAACGTCAAAATTCTGGTTTGAGCGAGACAGAGAAAACCCGTTGTCCGCAGAATGCTCTATTTGATTGTCGTTGAAACCACCGTTCGCGCAGAACAGGATGCCAGGATCCTTTGTGCGAGTGAAGATGTTTTCCGTGATATTGCAAGACCCTCGGAAGGTGAACACCTGAAAGGGAGGCCCCCTCAGCGACTTGAACCGACAAGCGTGGACCCGAAGCCGCGACGTTCCGTCGAGCATACCGCGCAGAGCGAACGCAGTCCGCATCCTTGGCGTAGTCGTTCCATCTGTTAGGCCGTTGTAAGGGAAAGTCTGGCGCACCCATTCGCCATCGAATGTCACGCCCTCGATATCGAAATTCTGGACGCGGTTGTCGGTCGAGATATTGCCCGTCGCGTCGCAGAAGAAACCGACGACATTGACGGCCGCTTTGATCGTTACAAGATCGCGGCCTGCTCCGCGCACCACAACATTAGATCCGTGAACAGGGCGAAGGTGCGTGCTCAGGTAGTACGTGCCGGCCGAGAGGACCATCGGCCGGCCGATGTTAAGCACGGCCTGCATTGCGTTATACGTATTGGCGTTGACCGTGCCAGCCGGATCGGCACCGAGCGCGATCGGGTTGATTTCTACGTCGGCAATTTCGTACCAAACGACAGTCACAGCATCGGCGAGCGTTATCGAGAATTTGCCGATGTGAGAAGGTTCGGAGGCAACCTTCTTGTAGAGCGCACCGCCACCATCGCCTGCCGCGCTGTATCCCGCCGTGCGCAGGAACAAGGGAGCCACAGAAGGTGCATAAACGCTCACTGATGTAATCGTCGCAAATTCGGTAAGCTCGACTGCTGACGCAGCCGCTTCGGCCGCAAGCTGCGCATCGATTGCTGCATCCCGAGCAGCCTCGGCCGCGGCTTGGATTGCGGCGCTGGCCTGATCGGAAATGAGGCGGAGCGTTCCGCCTGCCACATAGCCGGCTACGATCATTCCGGCTGTTAGGCCGCCGATGGCGACGTTGCTGCCAGAATTGGCCTTGATGGTAAGGGGCGACGCGCCGTTGAACGCCACCGTTACCGGTGACGCGGTGTTGGCAATAAAAATCGGCAGCGAGATAATCGCGCCACCATCCGCAGACGGTAGCGGAATGCTGGTAGTCGCGACAATCGCATTAGGAGTGCCGGCGCCAACATTCGAGGCTCGTATAAAGCTATAAGGCAATTCTCCGGTGCGAACCCACTCACCGAGACCGACGCCGCCAGTCTTCCGGTAAACGCCGTTGTTAGCGACAACCGGGTCGCTCATTACCCAGGCCATCGTGCGGATTGGCGGATTCAAATCTGCGTCGAGGGAGGCTTTTGTCGGGTAAAGAAGTCCGCCCGTCGTTACAAAGGCGTTGATATAGCCCTCATACCCGCGCAGCAGCTCCCTGATCTCGGCCTTGCGCGGCTGCCATTTCCCAGACGTCGGGACGCCGTCGGTAACAAAATCTCGATAAACATTGTCGGCAATTTGCGCCATCGTATATCCAATAAAAAGGCTCGCCGAAGCGAGCCTGGTGAACCGGCGAGCCGGGTAACTATTAAGTGTGATTATTCGAAACCTGTGCCGTCGCTAAACTGCACGCCGTCATCGAAGGGCGTGCTCTCTTCCGGCACGTCCTCCTGCTTCGGCTGCTCTTTGCTATCGGCGCTATCGCGCTGGACGCCTTCCCTGAGCATTTTTCGGGCAAGCCGATGCGTTTGCGCCGAAGCACGTTCGAAAGTGTTCATGTTTGGATTCCTGTGAGGGGGCCTCGCGGGAGGGCCGACTATCTGGTCGGACCAACGCTAGACCGCTATATTCTGAAAAGGCTCTGGCGACTGATTCGCTGGGGGTGCGACAATTTATGTCAGCTATGCGGACTTAATGTATGTTGACAGGTTGTACACAGGGTGTACCCTCAGTGCAGCGCACGGCATAGAAGGTTATTTACTTTTCTTTAGGAATCTGCCAAAGAAAAAGGCAGACGGCTATAAGCCGTCTGCCTTCTATCTGAAGCGTACTCGCGGTCGAGTGGTGCCGAGTGGACGACCAAGGATCGCGAGTCCGTTCCCTAGCAGGTCGGTAACTAGTGCTCGGAGGCTTTTTTGGCAAGCCACTGGAGCAGTCACTTATGATTACCTGTCCTCCCAAAGATGACCGCGTAAGGCCTGCTCCGTTTCGCTCGGAAAGGAGCAATCGAAATGGCCGACGTTCAGGTAAAGTGCATCAACAAGCAGCCGCGCAATAACCCATATGAGGGCATTACGCACCTCGGTGGCGACGGCTGGAAGTGGACTCGTCAGCAAGTCATCGATTCGATCGAATCGAAAGCCAACACCTTCTTCACGTTGGTGAACGGCAACCGCGGAAACATTGGTGTCGTGGATGGGCCCAATGGAAAGTATCTCCGCACCTACGCTGACGGTAAGTGGAATGACAACCTGCTCTCACTCCCCGAGTGCAAGTAGTAGTCTTTCAAACGGAGTGCCGTGCTCAGCACGGCACTCCTTCTCGTTTAGCGCGGCAAAGCCCACCTAGCTTACCTAAAATACTCGCTCCCCGGCTCTTCATCGGACGGCGGTGACCACGTTACTTTTTCAAAATCGGATGGGGTGGCGCCCAATTTTCCAAGAACTACCCGCAGTAGCTGCATTCCGGGTACTCCAAGTTCACCTGTTTCCATCTTCGCCGTTAGAACGGCGGCAATCTCCACAATGAAGCGGTGCGTTGTATTCAGCCAGGGCATGGCAGGAACTATATCCCGCCATGCATTCTTGGCGCTATCCGATAGCCATTCGCTAGGCTCACCGAGTGGGCCGAAGCCAGAAGGTTCGCGGCGGGTGCGATACCGCTGCGGATTCTTGTCGATAGCACCTGACAGACGCGCCAAGGCCCGAGGTGTTCTCGGCCCGGCCATCGTTGACCCTCATATTTTCAATCGGAAAAATGTGCGCGAATGACCCGGACCGTTCCCGCAGACCTAGACCTGTGAAGATCGAAGGGCGGGGGGTGGAGGTCATCGACGGCCGCGAATCTCCTGCGAGTAAGCCTTCATTCGCGCAGCCAACGCCGCCGCCGCGTCGAGCGCCTCACTGTTATCGATGACTGCGGGCAGTGCCAGTCCCCGCAATGATGCACGGAACTGTTCAGCGGCTTCGTCTGCGCGCTCGCTCGCTGTCTTCTCTTTGATCGATGCAACCCTGGCGAGATCATTGCTCGGCTCGTCAACGATAGACACCTCGCGCAGATCGACTTCTTCGATCCAGCGTTTCGTCGTGCCGCGGCCTGAGGTCGCGCGCTTTACACGAAAACCGATAGACAGCCCGTCCAGCGCGCCACCCTTCATTAATGACAGAATTCTGCGCCCGTAGTCGGTGTTCAGCGCGAGTAGCTGGCCTTCAACGTAAAGTCCCTGTGAATCCTCACGCATGGACGTCCAGATGCCGCATGGAAGGTCGTCTCCAGTGAATGGATTGCCGTTGCTGCCATGCATCAGGAGCATCCTCGGTAGCCGTCCCTTGGCCTTCCAAGCCGCCAACGATACATTAAACGCGCCGCGTTGTATGACGTCCGCGTGACTGTCGAGGTTACCGAAGACCGCCCCATAGCCGCTAAACACGCCGCTGGCTGCGTCGATCGCAGCCGGTGTGAACCTAAAATCAGATCGCTGCGTCATGCCGCTTGGCCCAAGTCTTCAATGCCGCCACAATCTTCTTGCCGGTTGTCGGATTTGGGGGATTTGCAGGCACTTTCATATCGTAGTCGTCGCTGTCTTTGCGAAGAGTAGCTCTCTCAAAATCGGTCATTACAAATACCCCAAGGGTACAGCCGTCTTGTCTATATACCCACGTTTAACGCCGTCCCGCAGGGCATAGCTTGCGTGGTCATTTCGGCGGTTGGGCAAGCCCATGATCTCAGCGCCGAAGTCGTGAAGCCCCTCGCTGCTGACGCCCGCGTGCTCAAGACGTTGTTTGATATCGCCAAACCTAGAGTGCACAGACACGGCCTTGGCAAGATGCTCGTAAAACTCACGCGCGAGCGCTTCCTGCTCAGCCTTAAACTCGGCGACAATCAACGTAGAGGCTTTGGTGCGCTCGACGCGGATGAGTCCGGCCAATTCATGCGTAGCTTCGACCAGGAGTCCACGCCGACGCGCAAGTGCGGCCATGCGATCCCTAGTATCGGCAGGCGGCTCATAAGCGGAGCCTTTAATCAACGCATCAATTTGAGTCTCTCGATCGTCGTTACGCCTAGCCTGAGCGTTTTCGCGGGCAATTTCGCGCTGACCCTCGTCACATTTTGCTTGCTCTGCGATTAGCGTCTCTTGGCGCGCCAAGAGATTGCGCAGTTCTTCGGATACCGAATCTGGCGTTGGGACAGGTTTGTCAAAATCGATTTTGGGCTTCAACATTATGCGGCACCACGTTCTGCAGGCAGCAGTTCGCGCGAGATCTGCGCAACTGCACGATTGGTTAGAAGGGTAAATCTCTGAAGACCGGTCTTCCCGGTCGGCTTTCCGCGATAGTGCGCGGCATTAATGATGGCGCGGCCTTCGCCAACAAGAATTGAGCCATCGCGGAAATCGATGTCGCCGAAACGCCACCCGACGGCCGTTTCGACCAAGTCCGTTAGTTCATCCTCGAGGGTCGGCTGACCTACGCCGACGGCCAGATTGAGAGCGCCAATACGCTGTTCTGTGTCGACGGCATCGCGGATTGTCGAAGAGGTCAGCGCAAGGAGCGTCCTGGCGATTGCGCGTGGCGTCGGCTCGGGGGAAACGGGTCGGCCGGAATCGATTCGGTTTCGAGCTTTGAGCGCGGCGATGATCTGGCGGACAAATTTCGGTGGCAATTGAAGATTCTCGACAAACACGTCTACGACGTCTCGGACGAGCTTTCGGTGCTCGGTGGTCATTGATTGGCTTTCGCTTATTGGAGGGTAAAAAAGAGCGGCAGGAAGCCGCTTAGAATAGTCCTGTGCTGGTACATCCGCAGACACAGGCTCGGCTTAAGCCGAAAAGGTGCCGACCGCGCTGGAGAATGCGGCCGGCTATCGGTGGGGGAACTTCGCGGGAACGCCCACCGAAATTGTCGGTGGATGCTGCCCGAAGGTGCGTCCACCGTCAGGGCAAAACCCTGAATCAAAAAGGCCGCCTCGATGGGCGGCCTCTATCTCTCAATATAACGCTTGGGGCGCCAAAATGGGCATGCCCTCCTATCGCAGCCCAGCCGCCTTGGCTCGTTTCGCACATTCGACGGCGCGCTGGCGCGCTTCCCGATCGTATTCGCGCCACGCCCGCTCGAGCACTTCGAAGCCGAGGAAGACAAGCGCTCGGCCGGCGCCTTTAGCGCCCGTCGAGTTTCCAACCCAATGCGCCCGACCGATAGCCTCCAGCGTATCGCCGCCAATCACGGCTGCTTCAAATGCCTCGCGCAGGGCGCCAAGATGCTTGCGTAGGTGAGCGAGTAGTGGGCGGGCGTCAATAGCCGCATTCAACGGACCGTCGCCCTGCCATTTTTGGGCGATCGGCTTCGCCCTTTTTCTAGTCTTATCTGGATCTGCGCTTACGGCGCGAGTCGCGGCCGTTTCTGGCTTGGCTCGTTTGCCGGTCACGGTCTTGGCCCCCTTGTAAGATATCTGGCCGGTGCTGGGATCGAGCGTCGATTTCTGGTCGAGCGTGTAGATGCTGTCGACATCGACGCCACGAAGTTCAGCCGCACAGCGATCGAACATATGGCGATAGCGGATTGCCAGCGCCAAGTATCCATCCGCGCCTTCCGTCTGGAGCAGCCCGCCGAGCGGCCAGTTTTGATTGTCGCCGGCAGGACGATCGCGCCACTTCGATGAGGCATACCAGGCGATCCCCATATTGATCCTGCGAGATAGGGACGGCCCGTCATTCTCCAAGAGAATTGGTTTACCGCGCTTTTGCGGTTGTTTCGGCGGACTCCATTCGCCCTTGCAAAATAGGGAGACGACGTTGCGACCGCGGTCGAAGACCGGAACATCCTGGTTACGCAGCGCCGGATTGTTATCATTGGCCGCAACGCGACCGTCCGCCGAGGCGGAAAGTGAGGCAATAGACATCTTTGCGAAGTTCCACTCAGACCCGGGTCCACCGGGGCATGCCAGTACAGCCAATATATGGTTTGGGCCGCGATTTCTCTAGGGGCGCCCTTGCGCGCGTACGCGCGCTTGTGCACGCGCGAGGCAAAAAACTGAATTAGCGATACTAGCGGACTTGCCCGCCGGTCCCGGATTTTGCCAGCGGGGAGGACGCGACCACCCCCGGCCCAGCCTGACGGAGATAGAGAATGTTTCTTGTTTGTTCTACCCTCTTTGCGGTATTCTACCCTCGATAAGAAGGCGAATCAGGGCGAAAGGGAACTGGAATGATGTACTCCCAAAATCCTCGTTTCCATTGGTGGCAAGGCTCATCGGGATATTGGTGGATAGCAACGGTGTTGCCGCTCGGCATACCGGCGCTCGTCGGCCCAGCTGTTTACGTTATGGTCCGTCGAGATACATTTGGACAAACCATGCCGCTTTATATTGGGCAAACCGGCAACCTGTCTGATCGCATGGCGGAACACTTGCCAACGAAGCTTGCTTCCGCCCTAGCTCTCGGTGGCAATGAACTTCATGTGCATCTACTTACACAAACCAGCGATGAGCGATTTGCGGCAGAAAATGATCTGCGGCGGGGTCATTGGACACCGCTGAACCAACAGCCGGGCGGATTGTTTGGTCTTAGGGGGCTGACCGCATTTAGGTGAAGGTCTCCGCGTCCTTGCGCTCCCGCTTCTCATTATCATTCGCCGGCCGCAGATCTGGCCGCAGGGCATAGAACTCCTGCCACGACAGGCGTCGGCCGCGAAAGGCGCCGTCGTATCTAGCGTCATCGTTGGTACGTTTGGAATCTGGGATCATCCGGGGTTCCTCGCTACGTGATTTTGTGCGACCGAACGGCCGCACCGTACTAGAGAATTGATCCGTTCGTTCGCTCATGTGGGGGGACATAAATGCCCCCCACACAGGGTGAGTTTTTTGCTTTTACCGAACGGGCCGTTCTGTTTGATTTTATTAGATAATTTCGCATTTTTCGGATGCACCCGTTCGGTTCGTTCGAACGGCGTTCGGTGAGGTCGAAAAGCCTCAAAAACGGCCAACCGTAACCACCGGTACGTTCAGGCGTCCGTTCGCTCATTTTCGGCTCTTGAGGATCATGCCGGCGATGCCTTCGGCGGTAGCTTTTTCACGATGGCGCTCACTGCGAATATCGACTGCAGCCTCGTTCCCTGCCGCGGTTAGTTTCCAGCCTTTTCGATCGACATACTCGACCAGCTTACTTTTGCGCAGCTTGTCCAGCGCAGTTTGCGCACGTCTTTTGTGCGGCTGCCCGTCGACCAGCCAATCGGCTGCCTTGGCGACTTGTGAGGTTGTTGTTGACCCTTGCTCGACACGGAGGATGGCTTCGTCCTCGTCGTTGCGCGCGGCCTGCTTACGAGAGCGGACGTCTCCGTCAGACATCGCAGTAGCCATAACGGTGGGTACGTCACGACCCCTAGTATCTTTCAGTAGGGGAGCCGTCACCGTTTGGAGATCGAACACGACAGGCTCGAAATCCGGACCGCGGTGTTTCCCCTGCCAGTGAAGTTTGACAGTTCCATCACCGACCCTTGCGCAAGTCAGATTGCCATCCATTTCGGCGATGAAGGCGCCGCCACCGCGGGGCAAGAGGTTTGACTGGTCAGCGCTCTTGGTCGGATGACATGCCACCAGAACGCACGGCTTCCCCTCAACGGTGGTGAGCGTACGAAGGTCACGAGCGTGTCTTCCCATCTCGACGTTTCCGTTTTCGTCCTGACCCTGGAAATAAGCAGCAGAAGTGTCGACAATGATGAGATCCACGCCTCCGAGGGCATCGACGGCCTTTGAGACTTCCGCGAAAAGGCCGGCGATGCTGAATACGCCAGCGACGAAATGAGCATCGATGCTGTCAGGGTCGAAGCCCATGTGATGAGCCATGGCAATCCATCGCATTTTTACATCGTCCGGATTTTCACCCGCGAAGTAGACGATCCGACCCTTGCGCACATCACGATGACCGAGTTCACGTCCAAGCGCAGTCAGCGCAGCAAGTAAAAGCAGGATAGCCGTTTTTCCCGTCCCGGATGAGGCCGTCACGCTGTAAACGAAGCCCGCTTGAATGATGCCGTCG
This sequence comes from Mesorhizobium sp. CCNWLY176, assembly GCF_037153935.1. Classification (NCBI taxonomy): domain Bacteria; kingdom Pseudomonadati; phylum Pseudomonadota; class Alphaproteobacteria; order Hyphomicrobiales; family Phyllobacteriaceae; genus Mesorhizobium; species Mesorhizobium sp. CCNWLY176. The sequence goes on along the minus strand of NZ_JBBBDZ010000011.1, from coordinate 4,673 downwards.
ACCGCGTAGTCCGGTGGCACAAATCCGCGGACAAATTCGCCACTGGAAACGATACCAGGGAAGGGAACCGCAGCTTTTCGATTGTCGTTGAATGGGGCTGGCCGGCGAGTATCGGCTTCCTTATTGGCATTCGCTGCAGCAACCGCCTCCAGCCGCGCCTCGATGCGCTCGGCTGCTTTTTTGGAAAGAGGCGGGATAACGAGGGGGTGCCTTCGCATCGCCCTGGCGAGCGTCTCTCCGGGTGGTAGTGGCAGCGTTGGTTCCAGCGGCGCCATCAATCGGGCGACCGTGCCCCATGGAAAGTCGTCAATTTGCGTAGTGTTGTTCACTGTCATCAATTCCTGCTGCATCAAGCGTCATGGAAATAATCTGGCGCCGTACCTCCGGCGCCATACTCACGAGTTGGCCATCTCGTTTCGATGGCGGCCCGTAGACAAAAATTCGGCCGTCCGGAGCGCGGACGAGCGTGCAATCGAAGATGAGTAGGCCCTCTGTCGCCTCGAGATTGAATCGACAAAGCGTGTTGAACCCCTGCGGCGATCGTTCTTGGCGAACGCGCCGCGCGTCTTTAATGCGCATGAGTTTCTCGTGGTTGTGGATTGATGGACAGAATCGCTCGGCAGCACGGATACAGAACATACGCGCTGTCACTTCGGGACTTTTTCGGGACTCTGTGTTCCAGAACGGGCGATTTGAGCGCCCTTTGTTCCCAAATTGCGAGAGAAGCCGCTGGGGCGGCTGTTAAATCTCTCAACAATTTCAGGATGTTAATGGTCGGAGTGGCCGGATTCGAACCGACGACCCCTTGACCCCCAGTCAAGTGCGCTACCGGGCTGCGCTACACTCCGGACCGCGGAAAGCCATATATTTTCAATGGTTGCGGCGCAAGGCCTAAATCTGCCTGCGAGAACAGAAGCCGATCATTTCCGGCAAAACAGGCCCATTCCTGACGAAAACTCCCACGGAAAGTCCCACAGCGTTCGCGAAGCGTTCTGTGGATAGGTTTGTTCTAAGAGCTCTATATTGGCTTGATGCGTTGGTTGCGGGGGCTCGCAACACCGGGAGCGACATTTGCTCCGGATAGCCGTTTAATACGCGATAGTTCCAGATTTCTCCGGATTGAATGCTCGCAATGGACCTCCAGACTTACAGCCATTCGAATCCTTTTCGGCCCGCCAAAATCGCTGATTGCCCTGGCGTCGATTGCCACCTGAATCACCTCTGGTAGAGAACGGGAGATAGTCCACGCGTAGACAGACGTAGAGGCGGCGTTATTGGCGGTGAAAAAATTTGAACCGTCGACGGTCGATAGTTGATTTTGACTCTACGTCGCGTACACACCTGCTGCCACCACGCCGGAGGTCGCGATTTACTTGCCAGGACAACGCACATCGATCATCGCGTGCGGCTGTCAGCTGTGATACCTTACCAGTCTTAGTAATCTGAATTGGCCCGGTCTATCGAGTGGACTCGTATCTGAACTTAGCTGCCAACGTGCTACGAGCGTCCAAACGCCCCATGAGCGCGCGCGCCATTATCAGCGCTGCGTATCGTGCTGGCATCGTACCCGAGCATTTGTATGGCAAGACGCAGTACAAGACACTGCAAGCGCGGTTGAGCGAAGAAATTCTGTATAACCGCCGCAACACGTTGTTTTTCCGAACCGAACCAGGCGTCTTTTTCCTAACCGAGTTCATGTCGGATCCCGCCATCCCCCAGAAGTTCAAAACCGCGTTCCCCGCACGACGACGGACACGCGATCTTCTGAACGAGCCCAGTCTGGCCTTGTCGACGCGGTACGTCATGTCCGATAGGTTTTCGCAGTTCCACACATGGCACGAACTGGTCAAAGATGCCGAGCGGCATGATGCGCTCAAATACGTCGACCCCAAAGCCGCGTCCGCGGACTTCACGATGATCTGGTCATTCTCCTTGGTCCGAAGGGCTGAAAGCGTCCTCTCTTACCGGATTGGTCGTTATAGGGATGACCGAGATCAATTCGCAAATCGGCGAACAATCGGCTTCCCCGGAATTGTTGGCTTTACCGACAACACGCTGTTCTCGGAAGGCGGCTACGGTGCTGCGGAGGGAGCGCTTGAGGCGGTCTTGACCGACCTCGATCTTTCGTTACGCGCCTTCACAAGTGATGGTCACGTCGAGCTTCCAGCTTCAACAGACATTGTAATGCTCAATCGAGACGAAGACCGACCTATTCTCTTGTTGATAATGCAGTGGAATTGCCCTGATTGGTTCGAGCCGACTACTCGGCGTTTGTCTTTGAACGATGTATGTTGGTACAATCTCTCCACTAAAATTAACAATATCGACGACTTCGAACCTTGGTCCCGCGCCGCATTGGAACATGTCCGCTAACAGCAGTAGTGAATGGCGCTCGCTCCGATCATCACCCCTCAGCAAACGGCTTTCATCAGGTTCGAACTGGATCACGGCGACGCGCGTCGCAAGAAGAAAGCGCTGCAAGACGTTTCCCGATTGTATCGCGGTGGAGTCCGCTTCAATGCTGAGAGCTTGGAGGCCGTCGAAAATACGATTGATGGTCTACTCCTCCAAAGCAACCAAGACCGCAAGGTAGTCCGCTGGGGGCTAAACGCGCTTGGTCAACTTGGTCGGCGGATGGTGTCCGATAACCCCATCAAGCTTGCGCTAAGACACTATGAGGGCGATCCGGAAATCACTGCGGCGGGGATTGCAGCGCTATCGAGCATGCACGCCGGCCACCTGGAAGAAATCGACTTATACCAGAATTGCGATCCCTGTCTCCGCACCCTCGCTGCGCTGCAAAACACCGACCCTAAGTTTCTCGACCTCTCGAATATCCGAATCGATATCGACAAGGCGGACAAGGAGATTCTGAAACTAGCTCTGATCACGGTCGGCCTGAACAAAGATGTCGACAATCTCTTTCATCCGCGACACAGCAACGGGCAGATCGTGAAGGCGCTTGGCACGTATCCAGATGATATTGTCGTCCAATACTCCGTCTGGGCAATCATTGAAAACCAGAAGCTAGGAATGCACGATTTGGGCGTCAGTACGCATCCTGTAGATGCCCTTCCGTCAAATGTGCAGGCTAAAATAATGCAGCTTGTTGCGATGCGAGAGGCCGATCACGATAAGCGGCATAAGCTCATGCTGGATGGGCCGTATCTTCCGAGTGCTGACGCACGCGAAGGTATGGCGAAGGGATTGCTTAGTGTCTACTATGATGGGTTGGAAGGAATCACGCTCGACTGGTCCAAGCAAGAGGCTATGGAGCATGTGCGGAAGCTACTCGCTCAGCACTTCGCCCGATTCTCGAATGTTTGCGTACTGTACGAAGAAGAGGCCTTAAGACTTTTCGAGGCAAATCCGGAATTGCGCGACCACCTCCTGCTCGGCGCGGAGGGGCAACCGCTCTATCGGCGGCTACGCATGCAAGACCTGCGGATGGGTACGGCCGATCTTTTTGGTGGGGAGGACGAGTTCATGAAGACGATAAAGCGGCAAGGGAAACCGAAGGAACGCGTCGTTAAGGCATTGATCCTTTCGGCCGCGCCAAAAGACGCCGATCGTCTTCGGCTAGACCAAGAGGCTCGCGATCTTAAGGAGAAGCTACGGGCTGTCGAAAGGAGGGTGGTGACTGTCGAAGTTGTCAATGAATGGGCTGTTCGTGTTGATCAGATTCAAGATGCGCTCTTCAATGCAAAGCCGCAGGTCCTCCATTTCAGCGGACACGGTGACATCGGGACGTTGTTTTTCGAAGACCGAAACGGAAATGCCGCACCAGTGGAAGCTAAGCCATTCGGCGAGTTAGTCGGCCTTCATGCCGACTCCGTCCAATGCGTCGTCCTCAGCGCTTGCTATTCCGAGGATGTCGCGAAGGCGGTGCGTGCCCATGTTCCGTGGGTCATCGGCTGCGACAAGTCGATTGCCGACGAAGCAGCGATTGCGTTCTCCCGCGCCTTCTATCGAGCCCTAGCGAACGGTGAGGACTATCAGAAGGCCTTCAGACATGCCCGAAATGAAATTTCGCTGCACGGGATGAGCGGCGAGGCCGACAAGTACAAATTGATTTGAGACAATAGTTGCTTACTATCCTGCTAAAGTCACGATAAAGCAAATTGATGACGCACTCGCATAGGCGCCTTCTTCATACGGGGTTCGAGAATTACGATCACGTCGATCTCGATGCAGGCACAGTGTTCTTCGCCGAAGCGCTCCGGCGACACGACTGCCTCTGCTGCGGGATCAGGATGCTAGCCTTTGAGCACGAGCTGTCCACAACACCTTTGAAACCTGGCTACAGCCAATTTCAGTGGCTAACGCTCGAAATTTGTCCGGAGTGTGGTTGGTGGAATTTCAAACAGGACATGGCTGCCGGTCTTCCCTCCGTCCCCGAAAGGATAGTGCGGGCCACTTGGTGGGAACTAACCCATGCAGTTCAAGCTGAGATCGACCTAGGATCACACGCGCTTCCGATCGACCTCCTCCGACGGCATCTTATGCGGCATTGGGAAGATAGGAAGCTGATGTCCGCCCAGCAGGCGGAAGATCTCGTCGCCTCGCTTCTTCAGGACCATCATGGCGGACGGGTAATGACCTGCCACTGAACTTTCATCCAGCGGCGATTAGAGCCTCGGCCGTTTTTGATCCGATACCATTCTTTGGACCGC